>JAHECZ010000017.1 GCA_024641475.1 Gammaproteobacteria bacterium | reverse complement strand
TGTTTTATAAGATTGATTAATAATATTGGTTTGTATCGCCAGGTTATGATAAATGAATTCCGCTGGATAGGTATTATTTGCATGAATACCACCGACTTTGGCGGCGGCAAGGAATACGTACTCTGGCTGTACTTCTGCAAAAAATTTAACGACGGCGGTTTGATTGGTAAGATCGAGCTCTGCATGGGTGCGGGTAATAATATTGGTATAGCCACCAGCGTGTAAGCGTCGCATCAGTGCCGAGCCAACCAGCCCGCGATGGCCTGCGACATAAATTTTGCTGTTCTTTTCCATGTTTGTTATTCGTGATAATCGAACGCGGTGTACCCGTGGCGTTTGATTAATTCATCTTTCTCGGCTGTCTTTAAATCTTCTTGCACCATCTCTGCGACAAGATCGCTGAATTTTGTATTCGGGCTCCAGCCAAGTTTTGTCTTGGCTTTACTCGGGTCCCCTAACAGGGTCTCAACTTCGGTGGGCCGGAAGTAGCGTGGGTCTACCGCTACAATATTGTTGTTTGCGGCGTCATAGCCTTTTTCGTTGACGCCCTCACCTTTCCAGGTGATGGCAATACCCAGTTCGCTCGCGGCCGCGTTGACGAAATCACGCACACTATATTGCACGCCAGTGGCAATTACAAAATCCTCGGGTTTATCCTGCTGTAGCATCAGCCATTGCATTTCGACGTAATCCTTGGCATGTCCCCAATCGCGCTTGGCATTGAGATTTCCCAGATACAGGCAATCCTGCAGCCCCAGCTTGATTCTGGCCAGGGCACGGGTAATTTTGCGCGTTACAAACGTTTCACCGCGTAGCGGTGACTCGTGGTTAAATAAAATTCCGTTACAGGCATACATACCATAGGCTTCACGATAATTTACTGTTATCCAATAGGCATAGAGTTTTGCAACCGCATACGGTGAACGTGGATAGAACGGTGTGGTTTCTTTTTGTGGCGTTTCTTGTACCAAGCCATACAATTCCGACGTCGATGCCTGGTAAAACCGCGTTTTCTTTTCCAGGCCAAGAATTCGAATGGCTTCCAGAATCCGTAGCGCGCCCAACGCATCGGAGTTGGCTGTATACTCCGGTTCTTCGAAAGATACCGCGACATGGCTTTGCGCAGCGAGGTTATAGATTTCGTCCGGTCGAACTTTTTGAATGATATGGATCAGACTGCTGGAATCGGTCATATCGCCATGATGTAAAAATAATCTTACATCTTTTTCATGCCGATCCTGATACAGATGATCTATGCGATCGGTATTAAATAGCGAAGTACGGCGTTTTATACCATGGACTTCATAGCCCTTGGTCAACAAGAACTCTGCAAGGTAGGCACCATCCTGCCCCGTCACACCCGTAATAATTGCTTTTTTAATTGTCACTAGTAATCTCTGCTGAAATTAGGAAATATTGCCGCTTTTCAATAACGCATCGAAAAATTCGATTGTTTTTGGTAACCCTTGTTCTAATTTAATTGCTGGTTTCCAACCTAACTTACTGGTTGCCAGAGTAATATCCGGCTGGCGTTGTCGCGGATCATCGCTGGGCAGTGGTTTATTGATAATTTTTGATTTTGATCCGGTTAATGCGATCACTTTCTCGGCCAGTTCACGAATGGTGAATTCTACCGGGTTGCCGACATTCGCCGGCCCGGTGAAATCATCCGGTGACCCCATCAATCGCACAAAGGCTTCGATCATGTCATCGACATAGCAAAATGAACGTGACTGCTGGCCATCGCCATAGACAGTAATGGATTCATTTTTTAACGCCTGCACAATAAAATTAGAGACCACGCGGCCGTCATTGGGATGCATGCGTGGACCGTAAGTATTGAAAATGCGCGCCACCTTGATGCGTAATTTATGTTGGCGGTGATAATCGAAGAACAAGGTTTCCGCACAGCGCTTGCCTTCGTCATAACAACTGCGTACCCCGATTGGATTAACATTACCCCAATATTCCTCGCGTTGAGGATGCATACTGGGATCGCCATAGACTTCACTGGTTGAGGCTTGCATGATTTTAGCTTTGACACGTTTGGCCAGCCCCAACATATTTATCGCACCGTGCACACTGGTTTTAGTTGTCTGTACCGGGTCGTGTTGATAATGAATTGGCGAGGCGGGACAGGCCAGGTTGTAAATTTCATCGACTTCGACATACAGCGGAAACGTTACATCATGCCGCATAATCTCAAAGTGCGCATTGCCAATTAAATGCAGAATATTGTCTTTGCTGCCCGTAAAAAAATTATCCACGCAGAGTACATCGTGGCCATCCTTGAGCAGTCGCTCGCACAAATGCGAGCCCAAAAAGCCGGCGCCACCGGTCACGAGTATTCGTTTGGTATTAAATCGGGTTTTGTTTTCGTTGGTCACAATATGTCATCCTGTGTAAAAAAGATTTTGGCACGCTACCGCCCTACCGTGTCACGCCAGCATTAAAAATATCCCAATTTTGTGCGTAAATCTAAACGGCGAGTTGTATCTGATGCCGGTCGATATTTACGCGAGTTTCATTGCCTACTATCTTTAATAAAATCTGCACGCGCTCGGCGCTACAGTACTGCTCGAACAAACCGATATAGCCCGCCATGGGGCCATCGAGAATCTCTATACGATCACCGCGGAGAATTTCACGCATCGGCGCGATATTCAACCCATATTCATCCTGATGTGACATTAATTCAGCAATTAGTGCATCTGGTACTTGCGCTGGCAGTCCACCAAAACGGATTACCTGTGAGACACCTAACGTTGAGCGAATCGGCATCCAGTTGTCCTGTACGGTATCCAGATGAATAAACAGATAGCGCGGAAACATTGCTTCGATGCGGCGGGCATAACGGCCACGCAGGCGCTTACTGGTTTGAATACGCGGTAAGAAGATTTGATACTGCTGACGTTCCAGATTGTCCTGGGCAACGTGTTCCATCCGCGGTTTGGTAAAGATGAGATACCAGGCTTTATTCAAGCTATTCTCATTCAACATCGTGACGGCGTCCATCAGTTGGATTCGTTGTGATGTGCTGTCCTTTGGCGAATTCCGCGCGTAGATCCGCGATCTGTTCTTTTATCGATTCATATTCTCGAATTTTTTGCTGCAAGAATCGGTAAGTCACTTGCGCTTTTTCCTGAAATCCATTGGGTGTCAGATAGTACGCATAAGCCGACTTTTGCTTATTGTTGTAAAAATTCCGCGCTTTGATAATGCCCTTTTCCACTAATGCTCGCAGACAGTAATTGACTTTACCCAGGCTCATACCCGTCTCTTTTGCGAGCGCCCGCTGCGTCATATGTGGATCTTTCTCCAGCAAGCTAAGCAAATGATATTTTATTTCATCATTTATCATGAGGCCATGTGTTCAGTGTGTGAACACGACTGAGTTTATCAATGTATCTTGCTGAATTCCAATAAAAAAAGCGCTCAAAGAGCGCCTTTCTTTTTGACAGAATAAGTGGCTAATTATCGAAGTTTATGCGGCTTGCTGGCTTCATCAGTGAGATGACTATACGAATCGGAAACAACAAGGCGATTAAGGTTTAAATTAACCAATTTTTGACCAATTCCCTTCACTTTGGTTAATTCCTGTACATCTTTAAACGGCCCATGTGTTTTCCGATAGTTAATAATGGCATCTGCGCGGCGTGGTCCTACCCCAGTGATGTTTTTAGCTAAGGCGGTCGCATCGGCGGTATTGATGTTCACCGTCGCTGCAAATGCACTGGCCGCAATAAAAGACAGTAACAGCGTAAAAATGACCTTCCTAATTGGCCGAATCATTGGTGGTCCCTCCACTTTCCAGATGAATTACATGAAGCGAGTATGGCAATTTCATTGCCAGAGAACTATCAGATTACGCTGATTAGGCTGTAAGACCATTCCTACATTGTTAAAGGTGAGCGATCTCCTGCTTGATTCGATCTATCACTGCAATTGGGTCGACAGCTTGTGTAATGGGGCGACCAATGACCAGGTAATCCGCACCATCTGCCAGCGCTGAAGCCGGAGTGGCAATACGTTTCTGATCATTCACATTGGAATCGGCTAAACGAATGCCTGGCGTAACCAGTTTGAACGATGGCGATGTGGCAGTTCGGATATTTTTTGCTTCTAAAGCTGAACACACGACGCCATTGAGATTGGTTTCATGCGCGAGTTTTGCCAAGCGTTGAACACTCTGCTCTACACTGGATGCAATCCCGACCTCGGCCAAATCAGCATCTGTCATACTGGTAAGTATTGTCACGCCAATTAGCAATGGTTGTTGTGGTGTGTTATCGATAGCTTCACGAGCGGCTTGCAGCATCGCACGGCCACCCAGCGTATGAACATTGAGCATCCAGACACCCAGACTTGCCGCTGCACGACAGGCTTTAGCAACCGTATTCGGAATATCATGAAATTTCAGATCCAGGAAAATATCAAATCCACGATCAACCAGTTTTCGGACAATATCCGGACCAGCCTGGGTAAATAATTCTTTGCCAATTTTGAGCTTACATTGTGCAGGCGTGATACGGGCCGCAAATGCCAATGCCTCTTTTGCCGTTGCATAGTCCAATGCCACGATAATGCGTGAGTCTGGTTTCATCGACCACCCTCGATACCTTGCGCCGGTTTAAGCGTATTCCAGTTATGGCATCCCGGACAATGCCAATATAAAACACGACTCCCAAAGCCGCAATTTTGACATTGATAGGTGGGACGTTTCTCAATAATTTGTGTAATAACCGCCTTAAGTACTGACAACTGTTTGCGTACTTCTTCTTTGACGTGTCCCAAATGCAAGTCAATCAATTTATTCAGTCCACGCAATGAAGGGTGCTGTTGCAATTCCATTTCGATTAAAGCGGCTGCAGAGGCATCTCCTTCGATTTTCTGAAGTTGTTCGGCAAGGTTCAATAATAACGTTACACCACCATGGCGGTGTAACAATCCTCGCAAATACTCCAACATTTCTGTCGGCTGTTGTAGTGCCTGATAACACTGGATAATCGGTTCTATAACTTCACTGACATATTCAGGATTCTGATTTTCGATGTTTTGATAGCTTTGTAGCGCATCGGTGTATTTTTTTGCTTGTCGAGCGATATCGCCTCGCAACATGCTGGCGCGCACACTGCTGGCATCATGCGCCAACGCCTGCTTGACATATTTCGCCGCTTCTTCAGTCAGATTATCTTTCATGGCGGCTTCGGCTAATTCACAACAATAATGTGCAACCATTTTCTGCTGTTGCTTATCGCTATGCGATAAATATGTCTGTGCAATATTGATGGCTTTTTGCCATTCACGTTCTTGTTGGTATACGTCCAACAATTCATTCACACCTAATTTCTTCTTCGGAAACGCTTTCAGCAGTTCCTTAAATATATCTTCCGCCCTATCCAACAAACCCGCACGCATATAGTCCTGACCTAATTCATACATCGCTTGCGCGCGCAAATCGGGCGGCAACATGGGTCTGGCGATGAGGTTTTGGTGTATACGAATCGCCCGATCTACTTCGCCGCGACGTCGAAACAGGCTCCCCAATGCCAAATGAGTTTCGACTGTCTCTTTATTAACTTCGAGTGTCTGAATAAGTAAATCGATTGCCTTATCCGGCTGCTCATTCAAAAAAAAGTTTAAACCCTGTAAATATTCGACAGGCAAGTTGGTACGCTGAGATTTCTCGAGATTGGCATCATGACGTCGGCCGATGACCCAGCCGGAAAATGCCGCAACGGGTAGGAGTAGAAACAATAACAGCGTTGGGTCGAAGAACCACATTACTAATCGGTTTTGTCGTGTAATGATCGTGAAAGTGCCGCTTGTTTTTGGGCAAGCTGTAAGCCGCGTCGCAGTCGCGCAACTTCACGCCGCAGCTGTAACATCATTAACAAACTGGCGATAATACCGATAATCGCGCCCAATAACATGGCCAAAATCAATGCCAGCGACAACTGCACATCTATCTTGTCAAAATAATAGTTAACCGCGACCGCTTGTGAATTGAGTACGGCAAAAGCCAGTCCGACCAGGAACACGATGAGAAAAACACTGAGGTATAAAATCTTACGCATGGATATAGTATAAAGAACCTCTATAAATAAAAACACCGGCACGGAGCTGACTCTGTTGCCGGTGTTGATATAGCACGTAAGTGAGATTACCCGGTAATTTCGTGTTTACCCATGCTTTCATTGACCCGCTCACGCAATTCTTTGCCTGGCTTGAAATGAGGCACGTATTTCGAAGTCAGATCCACCGAATCGCCAGTTTTAGGATTACGACCTACACGTGGCGGCCGGAAGTGTAATGAAAAACTGCCAAATCCACGTATCTCAATTCGCTCACCACTGGACAGGCTTTGCGCCATGTGTTCCAGCATGGTCTTGATCGCCAGTTCCACATCCTTATACGCAAGCTGCTTTTGCTTTTGGGAGAGGATTTCGATCAATTCTGATTTTGTCATTATCGCCGCTCCATCCAAATTCCGGGATGAGGTTTAACTCATCCCGGAGAGCTGGTTTTATTCACCGCTTTCTATCTTACCTTTCAGCAAATCACCCAAAGTCGTTGTTGCTGAACCCGAACTACGATTGTAGTCGTCAATTGCCGCTTTTTCAGCTTCATTGTCCTTGGCTTTGATCGATAAGGTGATATTACGGTTCTTTTTATCGACGCCCATGAACTTGGCTTCGACTTCATCACCTTCTTTGAGCAAGCTGCGGGCATCTTCCACGCGATCGCGGGAAAGTTCGGATGAACGCAGATAGCCTTCAACACCTTCGCCTAAATCAATGACAGCGCCTTTGGCATCAATCGTCGCCACTTTACCTTTCACAATACTGCCTTTGGGATTCATGGCCACAAAGTTGTTAAACGGATCCTGTTCCATCTGTTTAACGCCCAGCGAGATACGCTCACGTTCCGGATCAACTGCCAATACAACAGCTTCTACATCCTGACCTTTCTTGTAATTGCGCACGGCTTCTTCACCGGGCATGTTCCAGGAAATGTCGGACAAATGGACCAAACCGTCGATACCGCCATCCAGACCAATGAAGATGCCGAAATCGGTAATCGATTTTATCTGGCCACTGACGCGGTCACCCTTATTGTGTGTCGTTGCAAAGGCTTCCCATGGATTAGCCTGACATTGCTTGATGCCCAACGAGATACGGCGGCGTTCTTCGTCGATGTCCAGTACGATCACTTCGACTTCATCACCTAACTGCACAACCTTGCTGGGGTGAATATTTTTATTGGTCCAATCCATTTCAGAAACGTGTACCAGACCTTCAACCCCTGGTTCGATTTCCACGAAACAACCGTAATCGGCAATGTTGGTGACCTTACCAAACAGACGTTTGCCTTCGGGATAACGGCGGGCGATATCAACCCACGGATCATCACCGGTCTGCTTCAGACCCAAGGAGACGCGCATACGTTCCTTATCGAATTTCAGTACCTTCACCTGAATTTCATCGCCGACTTTGACGATTTCACTTGGATGCTTGACGCGCTTCCAGGACATATCGGTGATGTGTAACAGACCATCAATGCCGCCCAGGTCAATGAATGCACCGTAATCGGTGAGGTTCTTGACCACGCCCTTGACCATCGCGCCTTCTTGCATGTTCTGCATCAGCGCTTGACGTTCTTCACTGCTTTCCTGTTCAACGACGGCACGACGTGACACAACCACGTTGTTACGGCGACGATCAAGTTTAATCACTTTAAATTCGAGTGCCTTGCCTTCGAGATAGCTGGTATCACGAATCGGACGGACATCGACGAGTGAGCCCGGTAAGAAGGCACGGATATCACCCAGATCAACGGTAAAGCCACCTTTAACTTTATCAGTGATAACACCAATAACCGTTTCGGTTGCCGCATGGGCCGCTTCCAAACGCTTCCACGCTTCAGCACGTTTGGCTTTTTCACGCGATAAGCGCGTTTCGCCGTGGCCGTCTTCAACCGTATCCAACGCAACATCGATCACATCACCGACAGCAATGCTGATGTTACCTTCTTCATCCTGGAATTGTTCAATGGGGATAACGCCTTCGGACTTGAGTCCGGCGTTGACTACAACGACGTCGTCATTTACTGCGACAATCGTACCGGTAATGATGGCACCGGGAACCATTTTGGTTTTAATCAGGCTCTGTTCGAATAATTCAGCAAAACTCTCAGTCATTTAAGTTACCTTATCAGCGAATGCCGATAGTGATGTTGTGGCCCGCAGACCACGGATGGTTAAAGTTACGGTTCAATTGTATGAACCACCGTTTACTGTTGGGAAACGTCAGCTAACCGTTGCTGGCAAATGTGTTTAATCTTTGCCAGAACCTCGGTGATATTCATCGCGGAGGTATCAATTACGATTGCATCAGTTGCCGGCTTCAGCGGAGACGCCTGGCGCTGACTATCGCGCGCATCACGTTCCGTTATCTCCCCAACAAGGGCGGCTAGGCTAACATCAAACCCTTTTTGTTTCAACTGCTTATAGCGTCTTTGGGCACGTTCTGCTGCGCTGGCGGTCAGGAAGATTTTGATGCTGGCATCAGGGAATATGGCTGTGCCCATATCACGGCCATCAGCAACGAGTCCGGGTGGTTGGGCAAAGGCCCGTTGGCGGTCCAATAAGGCCTGGCGAACGGCGGGAATAGCCGCGACTTGCGAGGCACGGTTACCACAAGTTTCCGTTCGTAATTCAGAAGTTACGACCTGATTTTCCAGTAAAACATCAGGTTCCTCGCCGGATTGGGAATGGGTAAATACCACATCTAAATCACGTGCAAAGCGCGCCAGCCCAGCCTGGTCATCCAATGGGATCTGATGCTTATCTGCGCCCAGGGCAACCAGGCGGTATAAAGCACCACTGTCGAGAAAATGCCAGCCCAAGTCTTGTGCCAACATCCGACTGATAGTCCCCTTGCCTGAGCCGCTGGGACCATCGATGGTTATCACTGCAACTGAATTCATAGCGTTTACGGACTGCGGCCGTATTTATCGTCGAAACGAACAATGTCATCTTCACCCAAATATCCGCCGGACTGTACCTCGATCATTTCCAGCGGCAGGGAACCCGGATTTTCGAGCCGGTGCTTGCTGCCAATTGGAATATAGGTCGACTGATTTTCCGTAACCAAAAACGTGCTATCCCCACAGGTCACCTTGGCGGTACCTTTAACGACCACCCAGTGTTCAGCACGATGATGATGCATTTGCAGAGACAATGCTGCCCCCGGATTTACGCTGATGCGTTTCACTTGATACCGCTCGCCGTGGTCGATACCTTCATAACTGCCCCAAGGGCGATATACCCGACGATGCACCAGATGTTCTTCACGCTTGAGTTGCTTGAGTTGCGCCACGATGGCTTTGACATCCTGAACGCGATCACGGTGTGCGACCAATACCGCATCAGTGGTTTCGATAACGACCAAATCGTCTATTCCTACGCTTGCGATCAAACGATGCTGGCTCAATAACAAAGAATTATGACTATCGATTTGCAGCACATCGCCTTTGACCACATTCCCAGATGCGTCCTTCGCACTAATATCCCATAGCGCAGCCCAGGCGCCGATATCTGACCAACCCGCATCAAGTGAGACTAACGCCGTTTTATTCGCAGGCGTAGAGGCGAGTTTTTCCATGATAGCGTAATCAATGGAATCCGACGGACATGCCGTGAATTGATTTTTATCGACACGATAAAAATCCTGATCATGTTTTCCTGAATGATAGGCACCACGACAACAGGCAAGCATGTCTGGTTGGAATGTTTCCATATGCTGCAACCACATACCTGCTTGTAACATAAACATACCACTGTTCCAGAAATACTTACCCGAATCCAGATACTGCTGAGCCGTTGCCAGATCAGGCTTTTCCACAAATCGGCGCAACTGATGTGCCATGGCATGATTTGCTATGCTATCGCCTTGTTCGATGTAACCGTAGCCGGTTTCCGGACAATCGGGGACTATTCCAAATGTAACGATGTAGCCCTGCGCTGCAAGCGGTGCAGCCTGTTGAATAGCTGCGGCAAACGCCGCCTGATTTTGAATAACGTGGTCGGCCGGCATGACCAACATAATTTGTTGCGGATTACTGGCGGCGAGTGCTAATGCTGCCAAAGTTAATGCCGGTGCCGTATTGCGTCCTTCCGGTTCCAGAATTAATGCATCCGCCTTTGCCTTGATGGCGCGCAGTTGTTCGGCTATCAGAAACCGGTGTTCTTCATTGCAAACCACGAGTACTGAATCGCTCATTTGTGGAATCGATTTAACGCGCAGAACAGTATCTTGCAATAGCGTATTATCACCAACCAGGGGCAATAATTGTTTTGGATACAATTGCCGTGACAAAGGCCAAAGACGTGTGCCGGATCCACCGGAAAGAATCACAGGCTTTATGTTTGTGATCGGTGTAGACAAAATTATTCAGCCGTTACCAGATTAATTCCTGACTTCCGAGCCAACTCTACAAAGTCCGGGAATGAGGTATTTACGTTAGCGCAATCTTCGATCCGGATGACACCTTTAGCGCGTAATGCTGCCATGGTGAAACTCATCGCGATGCGGTGATCGCCACGACTGTGGACGGTACCACTTCCCAATGTGCCACCGCGGATGATCATGCCATCTTCCGTTGGCGTCGCATCGACACCCAGCACCTGTAAGCCATCGGCCATGACCTGGATCCGATCGCTTTCTTTTACGCGCAACTCATGTGCGCCGGTTAAAACCGTTTCACCTTCGGCACAGGCGGCGGCGATGAAGATCGCCGGGAATTCATCGATTGCCAACGGCACCTGATCTTCAGGAATACGAATCCCTTTGAGCTTGGCATGGCGCACGCGAATATCGGCAACCGGTTCACCCCCTACTTCATGTGCGTTTTCCAGGGTTAAATCTGCACCCATTAAACGCAGAATATTGATGACACCAATGCGAGTTGGATTGATACCGACATGCCGTAAGGTAATATCGGATCCCGGCGCAATGGTGGCACCAACCATAAAAAATGTCGCAGAAGAAATATCCGCTGGCACATCGATAGGACAGGCCTGGAGTTTTCCACCACCGTGAAGACATATTTGATTGCCATTGACCTCGACGGCATAGCCAAATCCACGCAACATGCGTTCGGTATGATCACGTGTCGGCGCCGGTTCAGTCACACAGGTCCGACCATTCGCATACAACCCAGCCAACAATAAACACGATTTAATCTGCGCGCTGGCAACGGGCAGCGTGTAGTTAATTCCTTGCAATGGATGCCCACCCTGGATTTTCACCGGTGGCGTGCCCGTATTAGTGGTTTGTATATTCGCACCCATACTGATTAATGGTGCAGTTACGCGTTTCATCGGGCGCTTGCTTAACGATTCATCACCGATCAATACCGAATCAAAGGGTTGCGCAGCCAATAAACCAGTCATCAAGCGCATCGACGTACCAGAGTTACCCAGATTCAACGGCGCAGCGGGCGCATGCAACCCATGCATACCCACACCATGGATTGTGACCTGCCCATTTGTCGGACCTTCGATACGCACACCCATGGCACGAAATGCATTTAACGTGGCAAGATTATCTTCGCCTTGCAGAAAACCGCTGACTTCGGTTACACCTTCGGCCAGCGCGCCCAGCATGATACTGCGATGTGAAATCGACTTATCCCCCGGCACGCGTACTGAACCGCGTAACTGGCCACCGGCCTGAACTATATATTGTAAATTAGTTGACGAACTCATGATGACTCACTGAATTGATCGCGCGCGGTTTTGGCACGTGTAAAGGTTGTTTTTAAATATTCACTATCATTGGTTTCGATCGCCTGTTGCAGACGTTGTAAATCGGTAATATATACACCTAACATTTGCGCCAGTGATTCGCGATTCGCCAGACAGATGTCATGCCACATTTGCGGATCGCTGGAGGCGATTCGTGTGAAGTCGCGAAATCCGCCGGCGGCATAAGCAAATATTTCACGTCGATCCTGCAAACGTGCCAGAGTATCAACCAGCGCGTAGGCCAGCATATGCGGCAAGTGACTCGTGGCAGCCAGTACTTCATCGTGATGTTTGGCTTCCATCTCCAGCACTTGTGCACCGCAGTGCTCCCACATTTGTCTTACCAATTTCACGGCGCGTGAATCGCTGGCCGCATGAGGCGTCAAGATGACGCGACGTTGTGAAAACAATTCGGCAAATGCCGCATCCACACCGGATTTTTCCGTCCCGGCAATCGGGTGCCCCGGCACAAAGTTTTTGGGTAACTCGCCGAACGCAGTCTGCATGGCATCGATGACACTTTGTTTGGCGCTGCCAACGTCCGTGATGACGGTATTATCACCGATGCTGTTTTTCAATACAGCAAAACAGGCCGGCATTGCGCCCAATGGAACAGCAACAACAACAAGATCGGCATTGCGCACCGCTTTTGCCATATCAAGTTCATATTCATCGATGACACCCAGTACCTGAGCTCGCTGCAAATGCGCACGATTGCGGCCGCTACCGATAATGGTTTCTACGCAACCGGTTTCACGTAACGCACGTGCCAGTGAACCACCGATCAAACCGACACCGATAATACACAAGCGTTTGATGTGGAAACGCGAACTCACGCGTTTAATACCGTCGTCAGTGCGGTAAAGAATCGAGTATTCTCTTGTTCGGTGCCCAGCGTGATACGCAAATGATTCGGCATCGCGTAATTCGCCACAGGACGAACGATCACCCCTTGCCGCAACAAAGCATCATATAATGGCGCGGCGGTTCGGCCCATATCGATAGAGATAAAATTACCTGCCGAAGGAATATAATTTAATTTCATTGACTGCAGAGTTCGTTCGTACAAACGCATCGCCCTGGCGTTATGCGTGACGCCCTTTTCTATGTGTTCTTGATCATCCAATGCAGCCGTTGCCGCAAACAACGCCAAGGTATTCACATTAAAAGGTTGACGGACCCGATTTAAAATATCCGCAATGCCTGGCTGCGAGACAGCGTAACCAACGCGCAAGCCCGCCAGACCATACGCCTTCGAAAAAGTACGACTCACTATCAAATTGGGGAAGCGCGCCAGAAATTGCATGCCATCCGGATAGCCCTGCGCCTGCATTTCGGAATGACGGGCATATTCAAAATAGGCTTCATCGAGCACCACTATAACATTACCCGGTATCGCAGTTAAAAAAGCCTGCAAGGCCGTTTCGTCAAACCAGGTACCAGTAGGATTATTTGGATTCGCAACAAAGATGACGCGCGTGCGCGCCGTCACGGCCTTCGCCATCGCTGCCAAATCGTGTGCATAGTTTATGGTTGGCACAATGATGGCCTTGCCGCCAACAGCTTGCGTCACGATCGGGTACACCGCGAAGGCATGTTGTGAAAAAATCACTTCATCACCCGGTTGCACAAATGCTCGCGCAACGAATTCTAAAATATCATTTGAGCCATTTCCGAGCGTGATCTGATTCAATGCCACTGAATAACGATCACTGAGTGCCTTTTTTAATATAAACCCATTGCCGTCGGGATAACGCGCCAGATCATGCAATTGTGTTTGTAAAGCCGCGATCGCTTTTGGGCTCGGACCAAACGGATTTTCATTCGACGCCAGTTTGATGACTTCACGAATACCCAATTCGCGTTGTAATTCATCGATGGGTTTGCCGGGTTGATAGGCTTGCAGCCGTTGCACACCCGGTACGGCAAGATCGCAAAAATCAATGCTGGGTATTGGTGCGCCCGACATTACAGTACCGCTTTGGGGTAGGAACCCAGCACTTTCACCAGGCTGGCGGCTTGTTGCAGTTCGCCTAATGCCTTCGCTACTTTAGCGTCGTCAACATGTCCGTCGATATCAATAAAAAAAACATAGTCCCACATGGCGCGGCGTGACGGGCGCGACTCAATGCGCGTCATGGAAATGCCATTACGTGACATCGGTTCGAGCATCGCATGCAACGCGCCGGGTTTGTTGTGCGTTGATACCAGCAAGGAAGTTTTATCCCCGCCGCTGCGCGGCGTGGCCCGTTTGCCGATAATTAAAAAACGTGTGGTATTGTCCGGCTCGTCTTCGATATTGCTTTCAAGAATATTCAGGCCATACAAGTCGGCAGCGGCTTCACCGGCAATGGCAGCGGCATGTAATTCTTTGGCCGCCATTTTAGCGGCCTCCGCATTACTGCTGACTTCCTGTTGTTCAATTTCATTCAGATGCGTGTCCAGCCATTCGCGACATTGCGCCAGCGACTGGCGATGTGAATAAATACGCCGGATATCTTTCAGCGCAGGGGCTTTACTGAGTAAATGATGATGAATACGCAATTCCACTTCACCACAAATTTGTAATGGCGAGTTCATGAATTGATCCAGCGTATGATTTATCACGCCTTCGGTAGAATTCTCGACAGGCACCACACCATACGACGCGTTACCGGATTCGACTTCACGAAAGACATCTTTAATTGTTGCCAGGGACACTGTTTCGACCGAGTGGCCAAAATGTTTTAAGGCGGCCGCCTGGGTGAAGGTGCCTTCCGGGCCAAGATAGGCAATCGTCATCACTTGCTCGAGCGCCAGGCAGGCCGACATGATTTCACGAAACAAGCGGGTAATTTCTTCGTCGCTTAAGGGACCCTGGTTGCGCGCCTTCACATTACGTAGCACTTCGGCTTCACGTTCAGCACGATAGAACGTGCCATCACCGGACTGTTGTTTAGCCTGGGCTACCTGCTGCGCGATGCGCGCACGCTCGGTTATCAATGCCTGAATTTGCTCATCCAGGGCATCGATACGCACTCGCATGGCTTTGAGATCATCGCTCATATTTGGTCATTAAATAGCGCGAACCGCCAGTACGCCGCTAATCTTCTGAATATTTTGTATCAACGTCGCATCCGGCGCTTTGTTGACATCGATGACGGTATAGGCCATATCACCGCGTGATTTGTTCAACATATCCACGATATTCAAATTCGCTTGCGCCAATGCCGTTGAAATCTGCCCAACCATATTCGGCACATTGTCATTGACCACACTCAAACGGAACCCTTCGGTGCGATCCATAAACACTTCCGGGAAATTCACGGAATTTTTAATGTTGCCGTTTTCCAGAAAATCCTTCACCTGATCCGCCACCATGCTCGCACAATTATCTTCGGCTTCTTTGGTTGACGCGCCCAGGTGCGGCAAGGTGATCACTTTGGGATGATTCTTCATACGATTGCTCGGGAAGTCGCAGACATAGCCATAAATCTTGCCAGCATTGATACCATCGCTGACGGCTTGTTCGTCAACGATCCCTTCACGGGCAAAATTGAGTAACACCACGCCCTTCTTCATGATCTTGACGCGTTCGGCATTAACCATTTTGCGCGTCGCATCGATTAACGGTACATGGAAGGTGATGAAATCCGCTTTCGCAAATACGGCATCCACGCTGTTGGCTTTTTCGACACTCGCAGACAACTGCCAGGCGCCTTCGACGGTAATACCCGGATCAAATCCGATCACACGCATACCCAATTGAATCGCCATGTTCGCAACATTCCGGCCGATCGCACCCAGGCCGATCACGCCGAGTGTCCGTCCCGGCAATTCAAAACCGGCGAATTGTTTTTTGCCGGCTTCGACTTGTTTATGGATTGATTCATCATCGCCCGATAAATTGCGGGAAAAATCCCAGGCCGCACAGATATTGCGACAGCCAATCAACATCCCGGCCAGCACTAATTCTTTAACCGCATTCGCATTCGCACCCGGTGTATTAAACACCGCAATACCTTGCTTGGTGAGTTTTGCGACAGGAATATTATTGGTACCCGCTCCCGCACGGCCAACCGCTTTCAATGTTTTGGGAATATCCATTGAATGCATGTCGAACGATCGCAGCAATACGGCATCCGGATTGGTGATTTCAGATGCGACTTCATACGTGTCACGCGGCAACCGTTCCAGACCGGCAACCGAAATATTATTTAACGTCAGAATTTTGTGCATGATATTCCTCGTAATACTTTAACCGTTGCGTTTGGCGAAATCCTGCATATACGTAATCAACGCATCGATCCCGGCCTCGGGCATCGCGTTATAGATTGACGCACGCATACCACCGACGGAACGGTGTCCTTTCAATTGCACCAGATTGGCCGCTTTGGCACCTTTCAGGAAAGGTTCATCCAGTGCATCACTCTTCAGCGTAAACGGTACATTCATGCAGGAACGACAATTGACGGCAACCGGATTTTTGTAAAAACCGCCACTGGCATCGATATAGTTATAAAGTTTCTTTGCCTTGCGATCATTTACTTCAGCCATCGCCTTGAGTCCGCCCTTGCGTTTGAGCGCAGCAAATACCAGGCCGGCGATGTACCAACCATACGTCGGTGGTGTGTTGTACATCGAACCATTGTCGGCGTGAATTTTGTAATCAAACATCGACGGCGTACCGGCCACTGTTTGGCCAAGCAGATCATCACGTACAATTACGACCGTTAATCCGGATGGACCGATATTTTTCTGCGCACCCGCATAGATCATCCCAAACTTGCTGACATCGATGGGACGCGACAAAATCGAAGACGACATATCCGCTATCAATGGCACATTACCGGTTGCTGGCAAATATGGAAATTCGACACCACCAATGGTTTCATTCGGTGTGTAATGTACATAGGCAGCATTTGGATCAAGCTTGAGTTCGTTTTGCATTGGCACACTGGTGAACTTGCTGGATTCAGAACTACCGGCCAGATTCACCTTGCCGAATTTCTTGGCTTCGCCAATCGCTTTTTTCGACCATTCACCGGTATTGATATAGTCAGCCGAGGTTTTACCGCGCAGCAGATTCATTGGCACCATTGCAAATTGCGCAGAGGCACCGCCTTGCAGGAACAATACTTTATAATTCGCTGGAATCCCCATCAGCTCACGTAAGTCAGCTTCGGCCTGCTCTGCGATAGAAATAAATTCCTTGCCACGATGACTCATTTCCATCACCGAAGTACCGCTGCCATGCCAATCGAGCATCTCGTCGCGGGCCTGTTGAAGAACGTCTTCCGGCAACACGGCCGGTCCCGCACTGAAATTAAAAACGCGCGCCATCGAGTACGACTCCTCAGTTAAATTTATTTGGAAAAATCTGTTTGTAATGACATTGACGGATAATTGCGTTGCAGTGCATCCAGGCTGGCTGCCAGTATTATGCCTCTTCACCAGCGTCTGCTTCCGCTTCAATCCGTTCCACACCTGTCAGCTTTTCATTTTCGGACAAGGTAATCAGTCGCACACCCTGCGTATTACGTCCCATCGACGAGATTTCTTCAACACGAGTCCGTACCAGTGTGCCGCCATTGGTAATCAACATGATCTCATCATCACCCTTGACCAATTCAGCCGCCGTGACATCGCCATTGCGCGCACTGGTTTGAATTGAGATCACACCCACACCACCACGACCATGCACCGGATATTCGGCCATCGGCGTGCGCTTGCCGTAACCGTTTTCGGTCACCGTTAATACATCGCCCTCGCCTGCCAATAACAGTGAGATCACCCGCTGACCTTCATTGAGTTTGATACCACGCACACCTACTGCGTTGCGACCCATCGGGCGCACATCCTGTTCGTTGAAGCGCACGGCCTTGCCGCCGCTGCTGAACAGCAATACGTCCTGATTGCCGCTGGTCAGTTCCACACCAACCAGTGCATCGCTTTCACGCATTTCCACGGCAATGATGCCGGACGAGCGTGGCCGCGAGAAATCCGTTAACGGTGTTTTCTTTACCGTGCCATCGGAAGTCGCGAAGAACACAAACTTATCTTCGGAGTATTCACGAATCGGCAGCAGCGCATTAATTCGCTCACCTTCGCCCAAAGGCAACAGATTCACAATCGGTTTACCCCGCGCGGCACGGCTGGCTTGTGGCAACTCATATACCTTGAGCCAATACACTTTGCCGATATTGGAGAAGCACAAGATCGTGTCGTGGGTATTCACCACAAACATCTTGTCGATGAAATCTTCTTCTTTCACGGCGGTTGCTGCCTTGCCCTTACCGCCGCGACGTTGCGCAGAATACGCCGAGACCGGTTGCGCCTTGGCGTAACCTTCATGCGACAGCGTGACCACCACATCTTCTTCGGTGATCAGATCTTCAATGGTCAGATCTTCCTGGCTGGCAATGATTTCGGTACGCCGCTTGTCGCCATACTGAGTGCGAATCTCCACGAGTTCTTCGCGAATCACTTCCATTAGGCGATCGGCAGAACTTAAAATTTCCAGCAAGGCTTGAATCTTGACCAGGAATTCTTCGTATTCCTTGTAAATCTTGTCTTGTTCCAACCCGGTGAGGCGATGCAGACGCATATCCAGAATCGCCTGGGCTTGAGCTTCAGAGAGCTTGTATTTACCTGACACCAAACCAAAATCGGCAGCCAGGCCTTCTGGACGCGAGGCTTCCGCACCGGCGCGCTCTAACATATTGACCACGATACCCGGCGCCCAGGCGGTGGCCATTAACTTGTCTTTCGCCGCAGCAGGGTTATCTGCGGCTTTGATCATCGCAATGATCGGATCGATATTGGTCAGCGCGACCGCTAACCCTTCGAGAATATGCGCGCGTTCGCGCGCCTTGCGTAAATCAAAAATGGTGCGGCGTGTCACCACTTCGCGGCGATGACGGATAAACGCTTCGAGAATTTGTTTGATATTCAGTAACTGCGGCTGGCCATCGACCAGTGCCACCATGTTGATACCAAAGACGGTTTGCATTTGCGTCTGTTGGTACAGATTATTCAAAATCACTTCAGTGACTTCGCCACGACGCAATTCGATCACCATGCGCATGCCATCCTTGTCGGATTCATCGCGCAGTTCGGTAATACCTTCGAGTTTCTTTTCCTTCACCAGTTCGGCAATTCGCTCAAGTAACCGTGCTTTGTTTACCTGATAGGGTAGTTCCGTGACGATGATGGTGTGTTTGCCATTCTTGGGATCGGTTTCGACTTCGGTGCGTGCCCGCACCAGAATGCGACCACGCCCGGTGGCATAGGCTTCGGCAATACCCCGTGCGCCATTGATGATGCCGGCCGTGGGAAAATCCGGGCCCGGCACGATCTGCATGAGTTCCATGATCGTGGTGGCCGGTTTATCGATCAGCGCCAAACAAGCATCGACAATTTCAGTCAGATTATGCGGCGGGATATTGGTGGCCATACCCACCGCGATACCGGATGAACCATTGATCAATAAATTCGGTAACCGCGAGGGCAGAACCACCGGTTCAGTTTCGTTTTCGTCGTAGTTCGGCGCGAAGTTAACGGTCTCACGATCGATATCGGCGAGCAATTCATGCGCAATGCGCGACATACGCACTTCGGTATAACGCATTGCGGCGGGCGCATCACCATCCACCGAACCGAAGTTACCCTGGCCATCGACCAGCATATATCGGAGTGAGAACGGTTGGGCCATGCGCACAATCGTGTCATACACGGCAACGTCACCATGCGGGTGATATTTACCGATGACATCACCGACGACACGGGCAGATTTTTTATAGGGACGATTCCAGTCGTTGCTGAGCTCACGCATCGCAAACAACACACGCCGATGCACCGGTTTCAAGCCGTCGCGTACGTCAGGGAGCGCTCGTCCAACGATTACGCTCATCGCGTAGTCGAGGTAGGACTGGCGCATCTCCTCTTCGATGTTGATGGTTAGAATTTCTTTGGCAAAATCTACCATGCTGGGTCCGTGCTGGTTTTTTTGTTACTTATATATATTGTGTTACTGGTTCTACCACTGACGAATTGAGTGGCTACGCAATCTGACCAGAATTGAGCCGGAGTATATCATAGCCTGTCCCTGAGACGACATCCGTCCGATCCTTTCTCATACGGGAGATAATGAAGGCTGACCAAATACACAGGAATCAGGAATCGGATTTTTGCATCATAGCCAGCATTTTTTGCCGGTCAGGTTCAGTCACTACACCACGCTCGGTCACTATTGCATCAATCAATGTGGCAGGCGTGACATCGAAGACCGGATTCCAGGCTTGCACCCCTTGAGGTGCAAGGCGTTGACCACCCAATTGCAGGAGCTCTTCCTCACCACGCATCTCAATTGGAATGTCCGCCCCACTTGCCAATTGCATGTCGATGGTTGAGGTCGGTGCCACAACCATGAATTTCACCCCATGGTGTCGCGCCAGCACAGCCAGACTGTAGGTACCGATTTTATTGGCCACATCGCCATTGGCGGTAATGCGATCCGCACCGAGAATCACCCACTGTACCCGCTGCTGTTTCATCAAAAATGCCGCGGCCCCTTCGACGATCAAGGTCACCGGGATTTTATCCTGCACTAACTCCCACGCCGTTAATCTCGCGCCTTGCATCCAGGGTCGGGTTTCATCCGCAAATACCTTCGTTACTTTTTTATCCGCATAGGCCTGACGTATCACACCCAGTGCGGTACCAAAGCCCCCCGTTGCCAGCGAACCGGTATTACAGTGCGTCAGTATTGCCGAATCTGGCTGGATTAATGCGGCACCCAACTGCCCCATGCGCTGATTGGCAGCAATATCATCGCGATGAATCAGCTGTGCTTCAGCCAGTAATGCTGCGGCAGGATCTTGCTGGGCCGGCAAACCGGCGATCAGCCCACGCATCCGCTCGATCGCCCAGAACAAATTCACTGCGGTCGGGCGTGATTTTGCCAACAATTCCAAATCGGCGGCAATCGTGGTTTGCCAGCGTGCTTTGTCTTGTGCAAAACGCAATTGACCCGCAATGACCAGACCATAAGCCGCCGTGATGCCAATGGCGGGCGCGCCGCGCACCACCATATTGCGAATGGCATCGGCCACCCCAGCCACATCGGTGCAGACCACATCGATCTGTTGTTGTGGTAGCAAGCGCTGATCCAGTAACAGCAAGCGGTTATTTTCCCAGCGAATTGCACGAATCGAATCAAATGACATGGCCCACTCATTGAATGCTTGAAAGGACGACAAGGATACTGGAAACTTGCGCTCATGAAAATCGATACCTTAATTACCGCACGCTGGGTAATCCCCATCGAACCGGCGCATACCATCCATGACAATTATGCCGTCGCGATTCACGATGGCCGTATTCTTGAAGTCTTGCCACAAAATCAGATCAACAAATATCAGCCACAATCACAGATCGATCTGCCGCAGCACGTTGTCCTGCCGGGATTAATCAACGCCCATACGCATGCGGCAATGAATCCGTTACGTGGCTCGGCCGACGATCTGCCGCTAATGACCTGGTTGCAGGAACACATCTGGCCAGCCGAACAAAAATTGGTAAGTGCCAATTATGTCTATGATGGCAGTCTGCACGCCTGTGCCGAAATGATTCGTGGCGGTATTACCTGTTTTAACGATATGTATTTTTTCGCCGAACAAACTGCGCGTGCGGCTGAACAGGCAGGCATGCGTGCCGTGATTGGCCTGATTGTCATCGACTTTCCTTCTGCCTACGCGCAAAACGCCAAAGAATATTTACACAAGGGCTTGCAACTTCACGATCAATTACGCAGCAATCACCTGATCACCACGGCCTTCGCACCGCATGCGCCCTACACCGTCAGTGATGCACCGCTGCGAGAAATTGTCACACTGGCTGAGGAACTGGATATCCCGGTTCATATGCACGTACATGAAACCGCCGATGAAGTGCAACAATCGCTGCAACAGCATGGCATGCGTCCGTTGGCGCGCCTGCAACAACTGGGCTTGATTAGCCCACGCTTGTTGGCGGTACACATGACGCAACTGGATTCGTCAGAGATATCGCAACTGGCTCAGGCCGGCGCACATGTGATGCATTGTCCGGAATCGAATCTCAAATTAGCCAGTGGCTTTTGTCCACTACAAACGCTGCTCAATTCAAACGTCAATGTTTGTCTTGGCACCGATGGCGCCGCCAGCAACAATGATCTGGATATGTTCGGCGAAATGCGAACCGCCGCTCTGCTTGCCAAGGGCGTTGCGCAAGATGCACGCGCCGCGGATGCAGAATCCGTGTTACGCATGGCAACGATCAATGCTGCCCGTGCACTGGGCCTGGAAGATCGTATCGGCAGTTTAAAACCCGGCAAAGCTGCGGATATGATTGCGGTCAATCTGCATTCGATAGAAACTTTACCGGTATTCAATCCGATTTCTCAGTTAGTCTATGCGGCAGGACGCCATCAGGTCACTGACGTCTGGGTTGCCGGACGCCATATTATGAAAGAGCGAACCCTGACAACACTGGATACGAATGAGATTCTGACCAAAGTCCGTGACTGGCAAACCAAACTGGTGAACGCATGACTACGATCCATTCCAATGTCGATCAAAACGAGATTAAAAAATTTGCCGCGCTGGCGGCACGTTGGTGGGATCCGCACAGTGAATTCAAACCGCTCCACGAAATCAATCCACTGCGACTGAATTATATCGATCGGCGTGCCAGTCTGGCCGGCAAACAGGTTGTCGATATCGGCTGTGGCGGAGGCATATTGAGTGAAGCGATGGCGCAGCGCGGTGCCACCGTCGTCGGGATTGATATGGGTGAAGCGCCACTGGCCGTGGCCCGGTTGCATCGCCACGAATCCGGTGTGAACGTCGATTACCGCCATATGACGGCAGAACAATTAGCGATCGAACAACCTGCCACATTTGATGTGGTAACTTGTATGGAAATGCTCGAACATGTCCCCGATCCGGCATCGGTGATCGCCGCTTGCGCTGCCCTGGTCAAACCCGGTGGTCATGTATTCTTCTCCACCATTAATCGCAATCCCAGGGCATTCTTATTTGCGATTATCGGCGCTGAATATATTTTGAATATGCTCCCCAAAGGTACGCATGAGTACAATAAATTCATCAAACCCTCTGAACTCGATACTTGGTCACGCGCAGCCAAATTACATACGCGCGAACTCACCGGAATGACATACAACCCGCTGACCCGACGTTATAGCCTGGGCTATGACGTAGCCGTCAACTATCTGGTTCATTGTCAGAAACCAACCTAATCCTTTATTGCCACCACGAGAAACTGCATGAACACACCGACAAATCAGGAAATCAAACAGATCATGGATGAAATCAAAGCGAATCAGCAAGCACTGATGACGATCGCCAAAAAACATTTGGAATTGTACGCGCAACAAATCGCGCGTTCGGATGAATTGAGCAACCAGACCTATCTACTACAAAAGCGCAATATCGAAACCCAACGTATCGCCATTATCAGCGCATTTGTCGTGATCGTTGGTATCATTATTTACTCACTGGCACATTGACAAATCATTTCACAACCGCAGGCCACCACCTTGATTCACACCGTCCTGTTTGATCTTGATGGCACCTTCGCTGATACCGCGCCGGATCTTGCCTATGCGCTGAATACCACGTTACAGAAGCATGGCAAAGCAGCGTTGCACTATGACACCATCCGACCTGTTGTATCCCACGGCGCACGCGCTTTAGTCGAACTCGGATTTCAACTCAACGAAACTGATCCGACATACGCTGCGATACGACAAGAATTGCTCGATGTCTACGCGGAAAACATTGCGCGCCACACGCGTTTATTTGATGGTATGGATATTTTGCTGCAAGCATTAGCGCAGCGTCGCATTAACTGGGGCATCGTGACCAATAAGCCGGCCAATCTCACCAACCCATTAATGCAGGCATTAGGACTATATCGCCAGGCCAGTTGTATTGTGAGCGGCGATACCCTGCCACAACGCAAACCTGATCCTGCGCCGCTACTCCATGCCTGTACGCTGTCAGGCAGTCATGCCAGCAATTGCGTATATATTGGTGATGCCGAACGCGACATTATTGCAGGTGCACGTGCCGGCATGCACACGCTGGTCGCCTTGTTTGGTTATCTAAATATTACAGATCAACCTGAAAATTGGGGCGCGGACGCGATGGTTAATGCGCCGCTCGATATTCTTGACTGGATTGATACGCACAATGAAAGGCAGGCGGGCCATGGCTGAGTCTATCCTCGTCATGCCGGGTATTTTCTTGCTGGGCACACTGCTCGGCGCGTTGCTGGTCTATGTGAATAATTTGCGTCATAGCGGCAAACTTCGCGAACAGCTCATGCAGGCGCAAACCTTGCTGGAAAGTGAACGTAAAATTCAGGAAGACAAACTCGCTGCCGTCAATCAGGCTCGCGATCAACTCGCCGCAACGTTTAGCAATCTCTCCACGGCGGCGCTCAAACATAATAGTGAAGAATTTCTGCGCCTCGCCCAGGAAAATCTCAAACAGTTTCAAACCAGGGCGCAGGGTGATCTGGAGCAGAAAGAAAAAGCCATCGAACACATGATTAAACCGATTCGCGAGGCGCTGGATAAAACTGAAAAACAAATCCAGACTATCGAGAAAGATCGCAAGGAAGCATACGGCGCCTTGAATCAGCATTTGCAACATATGGCACAAGCACAAGCCGCGCTGCACGATCAGACGCGCAATCTGGTCAATGCACTACGCCGCCCCGAAGTGCGCGGTCAATGGGGTGAAATGACCCTGAAGCGTTTGGCAGAACTCTCCGGCATGGTGCAGCACTGCGATTTTTATGAGCAGGAAAATACCGAGACTGAATCCGGTCGACAACGTCCGGATATGATTGTACGTATGCCAGATCGGCGCGACATCGTTGTCGACGTAAAAACACCATTAGATGCCTACCTGAGTGCGATAGAAGCACCCGATGAAGCATCGCGTGAAACACATATGCTACGCCATGCCAAAAATGTCCGGCAACGTGTGGTGGAACTCAGCAATAAATCCTATTGGGCGCAATTTGAAAACAGCCCGGATTTTGTCGTGCTGTTTATTCCTGGCGAACATTTCTTAACGGCCGCACTGGATCATGATCGTAACTTGATTGAAGATGCCTTGCGTAAACAAATCATTCTCGCCACACCCACCAGTTTTGTCGCCTTGTTACGCGCGATTGGTTACGGCTGGCGACAGGAACAACTGTCGCAAAATGCCGAAGAGATCCGTACGCTGGGTGTCGGTCTCTATGAACGCTTGATCACCTTTGCCACCCATTTGCAAAAGATAGGCAGCAGTCTGGAAACGAGCGTGAAATCCTACAACAGCGCAGTGGCGTCATTTGACAGTCGGGTACTACCCAGCGCGCGCAAATTTGGCGAGCTGGGTGTTACCACGGGTAAAGCATTGGAAGAACCACAACAAATCGAATCGGCGGTAAAGCAAACGGAGAATCCGTGAAGGATTATGGCTTACCAGTGCCCTTCAATTCCTGCCCCAGTTTTTCGAGTTTTTGGCCTGCCTTATCGACACCTTCGCCTAGCGTGGTTTTGAATTTTTCTCCCACTTTATGTTCGGCAAAAGGATTACTATAAAATGGTTGATGCTTGCCAATGTTGACACCAAACCACAGACCCAATCCCAAACCAATTAGCACGCCGATGAATAGCGGTTTTAGTGTTTTCATTTCTACTCCCTCAAATGTTTTACTGACTCAAATTCAATGCCCAATACGATAACACAACCATGATGCAAAACGATACGTTGGAGTCGGCCTATCAGCATTGCTTACAGATAGCCCGTTCACATTATGAAAATTTTCCCGTCGCATCCCGGCTGTTACCCAGCAGGCTTCGTCGTGCCACCGCCGTAATTTATAGCTTCGCACGCCGTGGCGATGATATCGCCGACGAGGGCAATATCAATGTCACAGCACGCCATGCCGAACTGCAAATCATGTGGGATGCACTGGATGACATCGGCGCACAACGATCTTCCATCGACCCGCTGTTTATTGCGTTGGCGGATGTCATCCGCACCTTTCAAATTCCATTACAATATTGTTACGACTTACTTACGGCATTTCGTTCTGACATCGACACACGTCGGTACGCCAGCTATGACGAGGTAAAACATTACTGCCGACACTCTGCGGATCCCGTGGGCCGGATTGTGTTACATATTCACAACCAGGCCACACCGGAAAACCTGCTGCTATCCGACCAGATATGCACCGCCTTACAACTCATCAATTTTATTCAGGATGTCGACAGTGACTGGCAACAACGACATCGGTGTTATTTACCTTTGGATGAACTGCAGGCACACGGAATCACTCTTGATGATTTAACGTTACACCGTAATGACCCCGCTATGCACAAATTTATTCAACAGCAACTTAACCGTGCCAGGCAATTGCTAATTAACGGCGCCCCACTTGCACACCACCTGCATGGTCGTCTGGCCTGGGAAATACGTGCTATTGTTGCCTCTGCCTGGCGCGTCACCGACAAACTCACTCAACGCAGCAATATTTATGTACGGCCAACCCTGCGCTGGAGCGATGCCGGATCGGTTTTTTTGCTTATGCTGTTTTATACTAAACGTATTTGTGACCCTACCCTGATAAAATCACTGGTATGACACCGCAACAATATTGTGAGCAAAAAGCTGCCGGTAGCGGCTCCAGCTTTTATTACGGATTCCTGGCGTTACCTGCGGAAAAACGCCGGGCAATAATTGCGTTATATGCCTTCTGTCGCGAAGTGGATGACATTGCCGATGGCAAAGGCGATCGCGATGTGCGTCGCGCCAAGCTGCAATGGTGGCGTGACGAAATTCAGCGCTTATTTACACAAGCAGAAACTCACCCGGTGACTCAAGCGCTTTCACCCGTTATTAAACAATTCAATCTACCTGAAGAACATTTCCTGGAAATTATCGACGGCATGGAAATGGATCTGGATAACAGTAGTTATGCCAGCTACAAGGAATTGTATTTATATTGTCATCGTGTCGCAGGCGTAGTCGGACTGATGTCCGCCGAAATTTTTGGCTATCGTGATCGTGCCACACTCAAATATGCACATGAACTGGGAATGGCATTCCAACTAACCAATATTATCCGCGATGTACAAGAAGATGCGCTCAATGGCCGGATTTATCTGCCCTTGAATGAGCTGGCACAACACGGCATCAATGCTGCCGACATCCTTATGCAGAAGACGTCACCGACGTTACGGAATGTTCTCGCCGCCATGGCTGCACAAGCCCTGTCGCATTATGACAACGCCTTCCGTTTACTACCCGAAGCAGATCGCTATTTGCAACGCGCCGGTATCATCATGGCCGAGGTGTATCAAACTTTACTGCATGAAATCCGCAAAGATGAGTATCGTGTCATGCAGCACCGTATCAGTCTGCCACCATTGCGCAAACTTTGGATTGCCTGGCGGACACGCTGGCGCGAATGGTGGCGCCATTATTTTTTACATCGAACAGTCCAGCATGGCAAGTAATGACACAGTCATAATCGTTGGTGGCGGCTGGGCGGGTCTAAGCTGTGCCGCCGAACTCACCCGTCACGGACGCCACGTCACCCTGTTGGAATCTGCTCGCCAGTTGGGCGGCCGTGCGCGGCGAGTTGCATTTGGTGAGTACCCGGTCGATAACGGCCAGCATATTTTATTGGGCGCGTATACACATACACTGCAATTACTGCAAACCGTTGGCGTGAACCTGGCAACACATATTATGCGTATGCCATTGCAATTACACCTTCACGAACAGCAACGTCCCGCTTTTGTGTTAACCGCACCGAAATTACCCGCGCCGTTACATCTGCTCGCCGCGCTGCTGCGTGCGCCAGGGTTAACACTCAGCCAACGCTGGACGGCCATACGTTTTGGTCAGCGTTTTTGCCGTAATAATATCATCCTGGAAAAAGATCTGACTGCACTCGAATTATTACAACATGAGAAACAAGATTCACGCCTGGTGCAGCTTCTTTGGGAGCCATTGTGTTTGGCGGCGTTGAACACATCAATAGATGTGGCATCAGCGGAAGTCTTTCTGCAGGTCTTACGTGACACTTTTTGCAGGAACCGGCATGATTCAGATTTGCTTTTACCAAAAACAGACTTGAGCGCCCTGTTACCCGATCATGCCTGTGAATATATTGAACAACGTGGTGGCCGCGTTGAACTGGGACAACGTGTCGAGGAACTACTCATACATCAACGCCAGATTCATGGTGTACGCTGCGCCGATTCGCCGCGTCCGGCATCACAGGTCGTACTGACCATACCGCCGTATGCGGTGCTGCCTCTGCTCAAGCCAATCCCTGCATTACAAGATACCACATACAATCTGGCTAATTTTACCTACGAACCCATTTGCACCATCTATGTGAAGTACCCAGATGACGTCAGTGCCGATTTTCCTGTTCAGGGTTTCATCGGTGGACTGTCGCAATGGCTTATCGATCGCCGTGTCAGCGGACTTCCCGGCTTGATGGCTGTCGTGATTAGCGGCCCGGGTCCACATATGAATTTATCCCACACAGAATTAGCCAGGCAGATATGCGCTGAACTGACGCTCGCCTTTCCGCATTGGCCTGCACCTGACGACGTGTTTGTCATTTGCGAAAAACGGGCGACATTCAGTTGCCGCAGCAATATAAACGCCATCCGACCGGATAATCGAACGCTGGTAAAGGGGTTATGGCTGGCGGGTGACTACACGAATACGGGTTATCCTGCAACAATTGAAGGTGCGGTACAAAGTGGTTTACGCTGTGCCCGCCAAATCGTGGCGGATTCACTCTAAATAAAACCAACATTATGCCAACGCCTGAATTTCCCGCAAATTATCAGCCTCCTGCCAACCTGCTCAAGGAGCGTGTCATCCTTATCACCGGTGCGACTGATGGCCTCGGCAAAGCGGCCGCACTAGCCTGTGCGCAACACCAGGCCACGGTGATTTTGTTAGGCAAAACCGTACGCAAACTCGAACAGGTATATGATGAAATTGTCGCAACAGGTTCACCACAACCGGCGATTTATCCATTGAATCTGGAAACCGCGCAGCATGATGACTACCTGAAACTCGCACAAATCATTCAAGAAGAATTTGGTCGGCTTGACGGTCTGCTGCTTAACGCTGCATGGTTAGGCACAATCACCCCTATCGTGCATTATGATCTCAGCGTCTGGTCACGCGTCATGCAGGTAAATCTCAATGCGAATTTTCTGCTGACCCGTGAGTGTTATTCGGTATTAAAGAAATCAACCGATGCCAGTGTTCTGTTCACCTCAGATGCTGCTGCAATTGATGCCTCCCCGTACTATGGTGCCTATGCAATTAGCAAAGCCGGTGGCGATACACTTATGCGCTTGCTCGCGCAGGAATGGGAAAACACGCCAATACGGGTGAACAGCATTGACCCAGGTATCGTGCAAAGCAATCTGCGTCGTCAGGCATTTCCTGGCGAAGATGCCCGACAACTGCCCTTGCCACAAAGCCGTATGGACAAGTATTTGTACTTACTGGGGCCGCAAAGTCACGGCATAAGCGGGCAACGTTTTATCTGGCAAACTTGATACCCTCTCCGGCAATTCCTGGCCGCTTCAACCACGTTATATTTCCGGTCAAGCCCGGCTAAAACAGCGACAGGAACTTGACATATTCATATCAATTGATTCAACAGCATTTTTATCTTATTGTTTTTTATAGATATTTTATTGTTTAGTAAGTCTGTTTTTTTCTGGCATGATTTTCGCTACTGCTAAGCCATCAATACTTCCAATGAAGGTTAAACTTGGTATGGCGATTCACACAATTTCAGATAACACTGAGGCGCAGAATAATTCAGCGCAAGTCGTTAGCCTGCTGGATCTGAATATTCAGGAACTACAGCGCACCCTCAAACTTGCCGGGCTGTTACAAACTTCACTGGAAGTTGAAAGCATTCTGAACTTCTTCCTTGATAGTACGCGTGAAGCTGTCACATTTAACAGCGCGCATTATGTCAATGAAAGTCACCAGTTCAAGCTGGATGTTGGCAAGGAAGAACGCCACACCGCGATTTATCGTTTACGAATTGCGGGTGAAGCACTGGGTGAAATGCGCTTTACCCGGAATAAACGCTTTAGCAACGATGAAATGGAGTTATTGGAAAATCAGATTTATCACCTGGTTTACCCGTTACGCAATGCCTTGTTGTACCAGGCCGCGCTTAAATCGGCACATATTGACGGATTAACAGGTATTAATAACCGTGCCGCACTGGATTTGGCTATCCAGCGTGAAGTCGAGTTGGCACGCCGGCAACATAATCCGCTGAGTCTGCTGATTCTGGATGTCGATCATTTTAAATCCATCAATGACACCTATGGCCATAGCACTGGCGATTATGTATTGCGAAACTTGGCGACTTGCGTCAAGGAAACCCTGCGTTCCTGCGATATGCTTTTCCGTTATGGTGGCGAAGAATTTGCGATGATTCTGTCTGGCACCGACATTGAAGGTGCCCATTTGGTTGCCGAACGTGTTCGTACCACAATCGAGCAGCATGCTTTTGAATTTAATGGAAAAAATATCAGTGTGACTGCCAGTATCGGTATTGCCGTATTAGGTTCACGCGATACGGTTACCCGTTTGTTTAATAAAGCGGATGCAGCCTTATACCAGGCGAAATCCAATGGTCGCAATTGTGTCCATACCTTTGCCCAGGCAAAGCGCTAGCCATGGCCAATTTGTTACAAATTTGTAAATTTTTGAATTGGCTCGCGTTTTTTACTTCTAAGGCCTCGATTTTAGGCTAGAATACCTTCATGTAGTCACAGTATTTTTAAGGGTAAATGCCGCAATGAACTATCTTGATCAACTCGACCAGATGCTCGATGCCAATTTTCGCCTGGTTAGCATTGAGACTTATGAGGCAGAACGCGTCGTTGAATTATTTACGCAACTAAGCCGCTTCAGTAATAAAGCATTTTATGTCTGGGAAAATAATACTGGCCTACACCGCATGGGGGCCTCGCACATCAAGATTCCGCGTACCGTTATTCCTAAAGAGTTACTTGACCATATTGATGGCTGTAAGCATTTTGGCGTATTTATCCTGCGCGATTTTAATAAAGCGCTCGGCGATGAAAAGATCATTCAGAGCTTGATGCGCATTGCCTCAGGTGATATCAATAAAGTCGTGGTCCTATTGAGCGATTATATTGACCTGCCTACGCCACTGGCACCATTTACCTTGCGCTCGAAACATCAGATGCGCCAAACCGGGTAAATAATTTTTCGAATAAAGCTGATTCGTAGTCACCTTTTCTTTTCACGAAAAACCTCTCCCAAACCACTCTGAAACCAGATATATTTTTTACGCGCAATCCAACCCTTTCGCGTAGTTTAATACGCGAAGACTTGCCTGGTTTGTCTGAAAAAAACGTAAGTTACTTAGACATAAAGCTGGACGCCGACGAGCAGGATCACTGCTATCAGCGCTAAAGTAGTAATGCGCATCACACCCTCACTTATCTTTTTTTATTAGGGCGGGTTACCGTAACGTCATACCCTGGTTTTATTACGCCCCTGGCGTTTCGACTGCGTGTGCTTGGGTCTTGCCTGACCTTGAATATCCACCGCAGCCATTAGTATTTCGACAACATCGGGCGGGAGCTGTTCAAATTTGCCCGGGCGCACACTGCGTGGAAGTACGACATTGCTATATCGTACCCGGTGCAATCGACTGACCTTATGGCCAACCGCTTCCCAGATACGCCGCACTTCCCGATTGCGCCCCTCCTTAAGGACAACATGGTACCAATGATTAGCCCCACTGCCCCCCGCGTCGACAATACTATCGAACTTTGTTACACCGTCGTCAAGCTCTACCCCGGTTATTACTCGTTTTAGAGTCTCGGCGCTGACTTCACCCAGTACACGGACGGCGTATTCACGTTCAATTTCATAGGATGGATGCATTAAACGATTCGCCAACTCACCATTGTTGGTAAATAACAACAACCCGCTACTATTGATATCCAGTCGGCCAACCGCAATCCAACGTCCTTGCCGCAATCGTGGTAAATCAGCAAATACGGTTGGACGCCCCTCGGGATCCTGACGGGTACAGATCACGCCGACCTTTTTGTGGTAGATCAACACCCGGGTATCCACCGCCTCACCGGCCACGGGTAATTTAATTTGACGGCTATCCACTGTCAGACGATCGTCCGGATTAAGACAGGTACCCAGCGTCACAATGGAACCATTGATTCTGACCCGGCCTTCGCGAATCCAGTTTTCGATCTGGCGCCGCGAACCCAGGCCCATTTGGGCCAGTACTTTTTGAATACGTTCAGACATAAATTTAAGCCGGGCGGGATACGCCCTTTAGTCAGGAGGCTGTTGCCGATTCAGCGACATCATCCGTCGTATCGCTGTTTGCCTCAGTGGAATTTTCAACGGTCAATGCTATGACTTTATCCGCACCTTCTGGTTTATCTGTGGGTGTTTCCAGATTCAGATTCAGTTCGGCACTGATTTGTTCCAGATCGCGCACCGGTGGCAAGGCGGGTAATTCCTCAAGTGAGGTTAAATTAAAATAATCGAGAAATTGCGGAGTGGTGCCATATAGTGATGGCCGACCTGGCACATCACGTTCACCCAGAATTTCAATCCAGTCACGCTCTAACAAAGTCTTGATAATCTGGGTATTCACTGCCACACCACGGATTTGTTCGATATCGCCGCGGGTAATCGGTTGTTTATAGGCAATCAGCGCCAAGGTTTCGAGTAGTGCACGCGAATAACGCTGCGGACGCTCTTCCCATAAACGCGAAACCCAATCCGCATAGTGTTTGCGAACCTGAAAACGAAAACCACTGCCGACTTCCTTCAACTCAATACTTTTGTCGGCGTATTCTGCCTGCAAAGCGGTTAAAGCGTCGCTAATCGCACTTTTCTCCGGTCGTTCATCTTCATTAAAAATCGCTAATAGCCGCTCCACCGATAACGGTGTATTTGAGGACATAATGACGGATTCAAGAATGGCTTTTAACTGTTGTGGTTCCATAGCAGCTTCACGTTACTCATCAATGTCAGTAAATTGTACGGCATCACTCGACTTGTTACCCATCGCTTTGACATGGATTGGGCCGAACACTTCGGTTTGCACCAGTTCAATCATGGATTGTTTCAATAATTCCAATACCGCCAGCAGCGTAACCACCACTCCGGCGCGCCCTTCGCCAGGATTGAACAAACTGGTGAATTCTGTAAATGTCTGTGGACCTAGGGCTTTAAGTACATTTGTCATACGTTCACGTACCGACAAGGGCTCCAAGCGCACATGGTGGTGCGCATAGTTGGAAGCACGCTCAAAAACATCTTTGAGCGCCATAGCCAAATCACGAATATCGACACGTGGCGGCAGTTTAACAATCTTTAAATCCGGCACGGCCAACTCAACAGGCGGAGTATCGCGATCCGCCCGTGGCATCGCCTCGATATCTTCAGCAACCTGTTTATAGCGTTCGTATTCCTGCAGACGACGCACCAGCTCCGCGCGAGGATCGTCTTCATCCTGCGCTTCTTCCTGCCGAGGCAACAACAACCGCGATTTAATCTCGGCCAGCATCGCTGCCATGACCAGGTATTCTGCGGCCAATTCCAGGCGTAAATCCTTCATGATCTCGACATAGCTCATATATTGCCGGGTGATTTCGGCAATCGGGATATCCAGGATATCGAGATTTTGGCGTCGGATCAGATAGAGCAGCAGGTCCAAGGGACCCTCAAATGCTTCAGCCAAAAAGACTTCCAGCGCATCCGGCGGGATATAGAGGTCTTTAGGGAGGTGGGTATAGGGCACCCCTAGCACAACGGCAAAGGGCATCTCCTGCTGTTCGGCACCTGTATTAACGGACTGCGGCTCTGTCATGCGCCGCTATGCTACCGTAGTTGGCCAAGTTTGTCTTTTGCTCATTAATATTCCAGTCCCATCGCCGCGCGCACCTCAACCAGGGTCTGTCGTGCCACATTTCGCGCCTTCTCACAGCCTTCATGGATGATATTCCGCACCAAATCACGATCGGCCGTGTACTGGGCGGCCCGTTCCTGGATGGGTGCCAGCTCCGCCAGTACTGCATCAATAAGTGGCTTTTTACAATCCAGACAGCCGATGTCCGCACTGCGACAACCTTCCTGTACCCAGGCACGGGTGATGTCATCCGAATACACTTGATGGAATGGCCAGACCGGACAACGATCCGGATCACCCTTGTCGGTACGGCGGACCCGGGCCGGATCGGTTGGCATGGTACGAAGTTTTTTCTCCACTTCCGCCGGTGGTTCACGCAAGGCGATAGTGTTGCCATAGGATTTCGACATCTTTTGACCGTCCAGCCCTGGCATTTTAGACGCCTGAGTCAGCAGTTCCTTCGGCTCGGGCAGAATGATGCGCCCGCCGCCTTCCAAATAACCGAAGAGTCGTTCTTTATCCCCCAGGGAAATATTTTGTTGAGTATCCAATAGCGCACGCGCCGTCGCGAGTGCCGCGTCATCACCTTGCTCTTGATAACGCTTGCGTAAATCCTGATACAGTTTGGCGTTTTTCTTGCCCAATTTTTTGATTGCTTCCAGCGCTTTTTCTTCAAATCCGGGTTCACGTCCGTACATGTGATTAAAGCGTCGCGCCACTTCACGGGTTAATTCAATATGGGCCACTTGATCTTCGCCAACCGGAACCATTCCCGCTTTATAGACAAGAATATCAGCACTCTGTAACAGTGGATAACCGAGGAAACCATAGGTTGCCAGATCTTTCTCTTTGAGCTTTTCCTGCTGATCTTTATAAGTCGGCACACGCTCGAGCCAACCCAAGGGGGTAATCATGGACAACAACAAATGCAATTCAGCATGTTCCGGGACACGCGATTGAATAAACAAGCACGCCGAGCCGGGATTAATGCCAACCGCCAACCAGTCAATGACCATTTCCCAGACACTTTTGTCGAGGATCGATACATCTTCATAATGGGTCGTCAGGGCATGCCAGTCAGCCACAAAGAAATAGCATTCATATTCATGTTGCAGCTTGAGCCAGTTTTTCAGGACACCGTGATAATGTCCCAGATGCAAAGCACCCGTAGGCCGCATACCGGACAGTACGCGTTGCGGTTGGTTAGGTAAATTCAAGAGGCTCCCTGTTGGCAATGCTTATAACTATTTGCCGGGCATTATATCGCAGTTTCCCTGCATGCGTCCCGATTGACAACTCATTGAAATGGCAGGGGATCACCACGGCCAATACGCTGTATTATAGGATTACCATCTGTCATATCCACCACGGTGGTGGGTTCGATGTGGCACTGTCCGCCATCGATAACCAGATCAACATCATGTTCCAATCGCTCACGAATCATTTCAGCATCATTGAGGGGTAATTCTTCACCCGGCAATATCAGCGTGGTACTCATTAACGGCTCATTGAGTTCATCCAGCAATGCGCGGGTAATGATGTGATCCGGGACGCGAATGCCAATGGTGCGCTTTTTGGGATGCATGAGCCGACGTGGCACATCACGGGTTGCGGGTAAAATAAATGTATAGGCACCGGGAGTGCATGAATTCATCAGTCGATAGGCAATATTATTGACCTTGGCATAGATTGCAATTTCGGACAGATCGCGGCACATCAACGTGAAATTATGTTTTTCATCCAAATCGCGGATACGAATGATCCGATCCAACGCTTTCTTGTCACCACTATGACAGGCCAAGGCATAAGCCGAATCGGTTGGATAAACGATGACCGCGCCATCACGGATCATTTCCACTGCCTTGCGGATCAGACGCAACTGTGGATTCCTGGGATGAATTTGAAAAAATTGACTCATAATACCAACAGCGAAACGCTACCTGATCGACTCCCACATAAACCTGTTGTGCTCAGGCAGCATGTTCAGCACAGGCCTTCCACAAATCGGATTCCCAAAGCGGATGACACGATGCCGGTAAAAACGGCAGCCGCCGCGGATCGGCATAGGATTGTTCCGGTCCATGATAATCTGATCCACGTGAGGCGTATAAATTCATTTGCCGTGATACCTTGGCAAAATGCTGCATATCATCACTGCTATGACTACCTGATACTACTTCCAGTGCGATACCGCCTAACTCGCGAAACTCACCCATTAGTTGCCGCAATTTTGTTGCCGTCATGCGATAACGCGCCGGATGTGCCAGCACCGCGATGCCACCAGCAGCGTGTATCCACGCCAATGCCTGCGCCAGTGTTGCCCAACGTCCAGGGACATAACCGGGTTTGTTGTTGACCAAATAGCGCGTAAACACCTGACGTGTATCACGGGCGCGGCCCTGCTCAACCAAAAAGCGCGCAAAATGTGTGCGTGAAATAATCTTGCCATTGGCATAACGGCAGGCGCCCTCGTATGCGCCACTGATCCCGGCTTTTTCCAGCCGCCGACCAATTTCCTCGGCACGCCAACAGCGAAATGCCTGCAATTCTTCGAGTCCGTGGAGTAACTGTGGGTCCTCAGGATCGATATGCAGACCTACGATATGTATCGTTTGGGCTGACCAGGTTACGGATATCTCAATCCCCGGTACGATGCAGACGCCCACTTCACGTCCGACCTGTTGCGCCTCACGAATTCCTGCGGTGATGTCATGATCCGTGACCGCGAGTACATCGGTTGCACAAAGTTTGGCATGCTGCACCAGCTCTGCCGGTGACAAACTGCCATCGGATGCTGTGGTATGCGCGTGTAAATCGTACAGGGTCTCTGACATGGCGCGGTAGTGTACTCCAAAGCCATCCGGATGTCCTTGCATGCAGTGCTATGCTAAAGTGCCGACCATGAGCAAAACGATAAATACTCCGCATGGATCCTGAATTTAACCCGGATGTCGATACTATGCGTATGCTGGCAGAAAATGCCGCGACACAATTGCTCGCACAGGAAAAACAGCATGCCGCAACACCAGCGGAAATCACCACGGATACCGTCATTGCCAGCCTGATGCAATTCTACGCAGTCCTCGACAGCATCGAAAATCCCCAACCAGAAGTCGCAATTGAGCCGCACGATCTGGATGCGCTCGCAGAGCATGGGCTGCAATTACTGGATGAATTACGCCAGCGCAGCATTGCTGCACACTGCGCCAATGCACAAAATAGTTTTGAGCAGCTCTCTATCCCGCTGGCCGTGTGGGCAGCCCGACACCAGATAAATTTGAGTGAACTGGAAATTATCGTCAATGCGCTATCCATTCACGCCAATCGTTCCCATGAATCCAAAAAACTGGCGTTATTGGCCGACGTCATGCGTGAAATTATTGAAGCGATCAATCCTGTAATTAAACGCGACCTGGATCGCAGCAACCCCAGACGGCCCTGGCGAGTTCTCAACCTCAACCTCGGCATCGTCGTTACGCGCGGTGGTGACCCGCAACGGATGGAAGCTGTCTATGAACAATTAATGTACCGTTTGCCGGAGGATGCCCCCGGATTTTTTGACGAAGGCATGCAGCAAATGGATATAATTGGCTACCCCCAACATGTGCGAAATATCATGCAACGTTATTACGATAAAACCCATCGACCCACCTTGCACTAACAGGCAGCGTTATCATGAAGTTACTGTTTGATTTTTTTCCGATCGTGGCATTTTACCTGACCTATAACCTCGGCAAGGCCAAACTGGGTGATGTTAACGCGATGATTGCCGCTACAGCGGTGCTGATGTTGGCCACAACAATGCAAATGGCCTACACCTGGCTGAAACATAAAAAAATTGAAAAGATGCATGTGCTGGTATTGGTACTTGCGCTTGTTTTTGGTGGTGCCACCATTTACTTCCGAGATCCAGCGTATTTGATCTGGAAGGTGACTCTGGTGAATTGGCTATTTGCACTGGCCTTTATCGTCAGCCATTTTATTGGCGAGAAAATTCTGATCCGCCATATGATGGATCATGCGCTTACTTTACCCGAACCCGTGTGGAACAGACTCAGCATAATGTGGATTATATTCTTCATCAGTTTGGGTACGCTTAATCTGATTGTTGCTGCCCGTGTCAGTTTTGATCATTGGGTTGATTTCAAACTCTTTGGACTTATGGGTCTGACACTGTTATTCGCGCTTGGCCAGGGGTTATATCTGGCACGTTATATAAAGGAAGAACCCAACAAGGAGAACGCCCAATAATGTGGTACGTCATCATTGGTGAAGATAGCCCTCAGTCGCTGAGCAAACGCCAGGCGAATCGGCCGGCGCATCTGGCCCGCCTGGAAACCCTGCAAAATGAGGGTCGCTTGCTGGTCGCCGGTCCATTCCCGGCTATTGATAACCCGGAACCTGGCCCTGCCGGATTTAATGGTTCGTTAATTATTGCCCAGTTCGATTCCTTGGCCGATGCCGAGACCTGGGCACATGCTGACCCCTATAAAACTGCCGGAGTCTATGCCAAGGTCACTGTAAAACCATTCAAAAAAGTGTTACCGTAGCCAGCCAATAGTTTTCGTACACCCTTTATATTTCATTTATTTTGCAAAAGGAACTTACTCATGCGCAGTACTATTTTCGTTTCTATCCTGGCCTTGTTTGCCGCCAGCTCCGCCATCGCAGCGGATACCACCGTTGCCACCGTGAATGGCACGAAGATCAAGCAACAAACGCTTGATACTTACACCAAATTTATTCAGGCCGCCAATCAAGGTGCGCAGATCGATTCACGGCTGGTGCTTAGCGAAATAATCAAAATGGAATTGTTGTATCAGGAAGCACTCAAACAAAAAGTCGACAAGGATCCGGAAATCGCCGTACGTGCTGAAATGCAACGCAAGGAAATGCTGGCGAATGCCCTGTTGCAAAAGTCTGGTATTGGCGCACCAGTCCCTGATGAAGAACTGAAAAAGATCTATGATGAAAAGGTTAAAAGCCAGAATATTACAGAATATAAAGCACGCCACATCCTGGTAAAGAGCGAAGACGAAGCTAAAACTGTGATTGCGGATCTTGATAAAGGCGGTTCGTTCGAAGAATTAGCCAAGAGCAAATCCACCGATGCCGGCACCAAAGACAATGGTGGTGATCTGGGCTGGTTCGCGGCGCCACAAATGGTGCCTGAATTCACCCAGGCCGTCGCTGCGCTGCAAAAAGGCAGCTACACCAAGACGCCGGTAAAAACCAATTACGGCTATCATGTCATTAAACTCGAAGACAGCCGCCCGGCCACACCACCGAGCTTTGAAGACAGCAAGAAACGCATTATTGCCTCGATTCAGAATGCCCGTTTGCTGGAATACATTGAAGGTCTGCGCAAAAAAGCCAAGATTGATATCAAAGGTGATAACGTTAATACCGGCGCAGCCAAGACCGCTCCGAAAAAATCCGCCAAGAAAGCAGATACCCAAAAATCTGAGCCAGCTAAAGCCGAATAAATTTCCTGGTCCTACTCGTTTATTTCTTGCCCCTCAGAATCCACTGTTTCTGAGGGGTTTTTATTTTGAATCGTTTTTATCCTTGTGATCATAGTCACATGCCTCCCGCTTATCCGTAATTCTCTACCAGTCAGCTCATTCCCATACTAAATCTTCCCGTTTTAGGGTCGCTATTAAATGAAGCCCGGACATCGCTTGAACATTGGGGTGACGAGTTGCGCAATATGCTCTATGAGCAATTTAGAAGAATGAATGGCTTATAGCCTAAGGATGTTGAGGAATGCAGACAGTACCCACACAGTCGCGCGGGTTCACATTGGTCGAACTCATCACGGCTATAGCAATCTTTATCATCCTTACTGCTGTTGGGATACCGGGATATATCTCATATGTGCGCAATGGCCAGTTAAGCAACATCAGTACAACACTATTTTCAGATTTAATGTATGCACGTTCTGAAGCCATGAAACGCAAAATCAATGTCGTTGTTTGTCGCAGCGCCAATCCAACTGCATCACCTCCGGTATGTGGTGGTGGTACTAACACTAACTGGAGCACAGGTTGGTTCGTGTTTGCAGATGTTGGCGGAACCGCCGGATCATATGACAATGGCACCGATGTGTTATTACGCATCAGTAATCCCAGTATGAATACCGTCAAAATCACCAGCAACAGTACTGCCGGTACACGTATCACATATGGTAGTGATGGCGCACTGGTCATCGCATCGGTACCGAGCATTCTGGCAATGTGTGATGATCGCGATGGCAATGGCACGTATGACACCGTGTATGGTCGACAAATAAATATTATCGCGATCGGGCGACCACAAATCAGCGTGGGCAACATCACAAGCTGCACAAATCCGTCATGACAATTTCATTCAATCATTCACGCTGCAATGGTTTTTCGTTAATCGAAGTGTTGGTTGCGTTATTTGTAATCAGCATCGGCATGCTAGGCATCGCCGGCATGGAATTATTTTCCAAATCAACAGGCAACGAAGCAATCCAACGCTCCACCGCAGTATTACTCGCCCAGGAAATGATGGGGAAGATGCGCGCTAACCCTATGGGCTTATCCGCCTACATCGGCAACACGGTTGGCAACGCCAGTGTTGCCACCCCCACTACCAATTGTAAAACCACGAGCTGCACTACGGCCGCATTAGCCAGTTATGATTTGTGGTCATGGGAGCAATTGCTCGATGGTACGACTGAGACATCCGGCGCTGCCAATACCGGTGGTCTGGTGCAACCGCAGGCCTGTATCAGCGGCCCTGCCGCAGGTGCGGCCGGCGTATACACCGTGGCAATCGCCTGGCGTGGCAATACGGCGATGGGGAATCCTTCAATATCAACCTGCGGACAGAGCAGCGGTCTGTATGGTACCAATAACGAATTTCGGCGCGTAATTATCATCAACTTCTATATTTCAAACGACTCATTCACATGATGACACTTAACTATCACACAACCCGCGGCTTCAGTCTGGTCGAAGTGATGGTATCACTCGTCATCGGGCTGGTTTCACTGCTGATGGTCGTCAACATTTATTCCAGCACACGTGAGAGCCATGTACAAAGTGAACGCATCGGTGAAGTAATGGAGAATGGCCGCTACGCGATGCATCAAATTGCCACTGACCTGCAGAGCCTGGGATATTTTGGTGGCGTCATCTCACTGGACAAGATCGTACAGAACGCAACACTTTCGCTGGCGACGGATTGCGGCAAATCCTCGGACACCAACTGGGTTTACAATCTCACCACGTATAATGTAATGCAATCCAATTACCAACCAACGGCGAGCACAATTACGACGGATCATACCTGCGTTGCATCCAGTGAATTTGTTGCAGGCACGGATGTGCTGGTAACCAAACGCGTCTTCGGCGAAAAGGAAACCGGTGCATTATCCGATAATACAGTTTACTTGCGCAGCGATTTGGCCGCCGGGTGTTTCTGGTTTTATAACAGCGGCAGCAGTGCTACGCCGACTGGCAGCAATTGTCCAACCAGTGGATATGATGACTGGCGTTACCTGGTCAACATATATTTCATACGCCCTTATGCACAAACCAATGGCGACGGTATACCAACCTTATGCAAGAAATATTTAACCGTCACCAGCGGTGGTACACCACAGCCAACCATGGCGACTGTGTGTTTGGCAGAAGGCATTGAGCGTTTCCATGTTGAATACGGCATTGACACTGACGCCACGCCCGATGGCGTTGCCAATCAGTTCGTCGACAATCCTACCCAGGCACAATTAGACAAGGCTGTGTCAGCGCGTATCCATGTGTTAACACGTGCTCGCCGTGAGGATAAAGCCTTCCCCAATGCCAAGACGTACACCTTGGGAAGTGACACCTTCACAATGAATGACAATTACTACCGACGTCTGTACAGCACCACTGTCTTGATTAAAAACCGTGCCAACATGATTGGCATGTAACCATAGAGGTTTTCGATATGCACTCAAACAACAAAGGCGCCGCACTGGTTACATCGCTGGTACTATTGGCCGCACTCACCATTGTATCGATTGCCGCAATGAGCTCCACTACCTCGCAACTTCAGGTGGTCGGTAACGATGAAGCGATGATGGACGCCCATGAGCGCGCCCAATCCGTTGTGGATGCGGTCATGGAACAAAACGGTCCTTTCGTAATTCAGGGCAACGCCGGTTACACTGTTTGCAATGCCAATGTATCCGGCTGCAACCTGAATACCATTACCCTCACCGACTCCATATTCACCAGCAGCACCAGCATACAAGCCAAGGTTGAGCTGGCCAATACCAACTACACCATGCCGCGCGTTGCCGAATCCAGTAGCAAATATTTCCAATCAACTCTGTTTGAAGTATCTGGTGCTTACGATGAAACCAGCAACAACCAGGGTAAGGCTGAAATCGTACAAGGTTATGTCGTATTAGTACCCAAATCCGGTCAAGACAACTAGTAGGTCCGCATATGAAAAATCCATTCATACAATTCATCAAATACACCATGCTTGGGGTAATATTGCTCTCGCCGGTGTTTGTGCAAGCTGATGATACGGATATCTATGTTTCCAACGCACTAAGTGCCACCAGTGAACCGATGGTGATGTTTGTATTGGATTGGCGGCCTAATTTGGGCAGCATTAAGTGTAATGGTTTGCCAACCGTCCCTGCGTTGGATCCGACGAACGCTACAGATCGGCAAACCGTTGCTACCGCATGTGGCTGGTCTGATCCTAATTTTGTATCCTATTTTACCGCGGCTGATTTAAGCGATGGCAAAGTTGTCTATTTTGAATTATTACGCGCTGCGCTCAAGCAGGTTCTGGAGCCACTGAGCGGCGTGAAAATTGGCCTGATGATGAGCCATGACAATAACTGCAGCGGCAACAATACCTGTGGCCCCACGGTAAATAGTTGCAGTAATGGCGCGTATATCCTGTCCGGGTTCAAATCCATCGACGCTACCGACGCCAACGGCAACAAAGCCGCCTTCCATACCATTTTATCCAATATTCCCATTCCTGGTGGCAATGAAAGCCACAAATACCAGGGTAAGGAAATTTATTTTGAGTTATTCCGTTATTTATCTGGCCAGGGTATTTATAATGGCCATCTGGGTTATAAAGATTTTGGCAATACCAATGCCACCAACAATTTAAACGGTACTCCAACAGCCGAGTCACCTCCCCACAGCAACATTGCCTGGGATACCTCTATTGAAAGCGGCACTGATTATGTCACCCCCATCGCAGCCACGGCTGATTGCGTAAAAGTTTTCACCATCAACTTGATGGATCAAGTATCGCAGCAGGACGATGACTCGAACAGTGCCATCAGCGCCACCAAGAGCAACGGTGGCATGAATAGTTTGTTATTGCAGGGCAACACCAACAACCTGAATACCGTGCTCGCCTGGTTGCACAACAACGACATTGCCAATGGTACTTACGGTACCGCACCCGATGTTAACGGCGTACAGAACGTCACGTCATATTTTGTCGTTGATTCACCTAACAACACCACCAACGGTTATGCCAACGCGGGCGGCACCGGCACGGCAATCACGCTGGGTAGCGACCCGGCATCTATGGTGGCCAATCTGAAGAGTATCTTTAATCAGATTCTCAGTGTGAGTACCACCTTCGTGGCAGCCTCGGTTCCAGTCAATGTGTTCAACCGTACTGAATTCCTCGATGACGTTTATATTGCCTTATTCCAGGCGGAAAAAAACGGCAAACCACAATGGGTCGGCAATTTGAAAAAGCTCAAGATCCAACTGGATGCCAATAATAATTATTTTATCGGCGATGCCAATGGTATACCCGCCTTCGCATCCGATAGCCGCATAAACTACAACGCATTGTCATTCTGGACCAATCCTGCCGGTGCGGATGTGGTAGCCGCCAACACAACAGACGGCGAGATCACCGGCCTTGATGGTCGAAGCGTTGCGCGCGGTGGGGCGGGACAACGCATCAATGGTTTTCTCTCCGGTAGTCCCGGCATTAACAATGCCGATGCCGGTGCACGCCAATTATTCACCGAGCCTGGCACCTATGTGAATGGCACACCGACTACGCTGGTTGCATTGGATGCCACCGCTGCCAACGCCGGCACTTTCTGGTCTGATCTCAATGCTAATGGCGTCTATTCTAGCGGCACTACGTTTAATACTGTCGCATGGTCAACTGCATTGACCTATGCAGCCGCCACCGCTGCCGAACAAACCATCGCAATTAATACACTCAAGTGTTCGCGTGGTATCGACGTGAATGATCAAAATGGCAATGGTAGCACCACGGACACCCGCCCCTGGTTACTCGGTGATCCAATTCACTCACGGCCACTGGCCATTAATTATGGTGCCACCACCGGTTATAGTACGACTAACCCGGATATTCGCATCATCATGGGTGGTAATGATGGTTACATACACATGTTCCGCAATACCACAACCAGTGGTGCGCAAAGCGGCGCAGAGGTGTGGGGCTTTATGCCACGCTGGACATTGAATATTCAGAAACGCCTGATGGATAATGCGCCCGGATCACCGCTGCATCCCTATGGTGTTGACGGTGAATCTACCGTATATACCTATGACGCAAACAAAGATGGCAGTATCAAAGCCGCTGATGGTGACAAAGCCTATTTATTCTTTGGCCTGCGTCGCGGTGGACGACATTATTATGCGTTGGATGTCACCACGCCTGATTCACCCAAGATGTTATGGCATATCAGCAATAGCACAGCAGGTTTTTCAGAAATCGGATTGACTTTCTCCACGCCAAAAGTGATCAAAGTCAGTTATGACAGCAATGTCAAAGTACCGGCACTGGTATTCGCCGGCGGTTATGACACCAACAAAGATACGCGCAATAACTCTCCCGGATCGGATGACGGCATGGGCCGTGGAGTGTTCATTGTTAACGCCGCCACTGGCGCACTGATCTGGAAAGGTGTGTATGGTGCCAGTTCTGCCAACATCAGCGCAACAGAATACAATCATTCAGAAATGGTCGACAGTATCGCCTCTGAAGTCACACCGATGGATAGCGATGCGGATGGTGTAACGGATCGACTCTATGTCGGCGATACCGGCGGACGTATCTGGCGTATCGACATGGCCGGCACCAATCGCACTACCTGGAAAGTGACCAAATTTGCATCGGTAGGCCATCACGCCAACAATTCCAAATCCAACGACCGTCGCGTTTTCCACGCAGTCGATGTCGTGCAAAGTCGTGACAGTGTTGGTTCGTTCGATGCCATCATCGGCGGTACTGGTGATCGCCCTAATCCACTCGACAAAAGCATCGGCAATAATATTCCGGAAAATTGGTTCTTTATGATTAAGGATCGCAACACCACTTCTGGCACACCACCCGCTGGCCTGATTGTCTTTAACAATTTGGCAGATTTGAGTGATAACTGTTTCCAACAGGTTGGCGCCACATGCACAGCGACGCAGATCAACAACCTCAGCAGTGCAGGTTGGAAAATTCTACTCAATCAGGCAACAGGTGAAAAGGCCTTATCCGCTCCCGTTACCCTGGCGGGGGCAATCTACTTTACTTCCTACGAACCGCCGCAAACAACCAATAGTGTTACCTGCGGTCCGAGTGAAGGTTCTGGTCTGTTATATTGTCTGAATTTACAGGACGCCTCTGCCAAGTGTAATTTTGATTTAAGCAATGCCGTCACCAATGCTAACGGTGATGTAATCGAAATGCAGGCCAGTGATCGTTTCCGCTATACCGGCACAGGCATACCCGCCGATGTCATCGTTATCAGCAAGGGCGGCAAGAATATCATCGTGCCACCCGGTGGATTGATGCCTGTGGAAGTTAAAACCCGCTGGCGTACTTTCTGGTATCAGCGCAAGGATTAATTATCAAAATCAGGAGTCATTACGTGTACATGAAAAAACAAACAGGATTAACGTTAATCGAATTAATTACCGTGGTGGCGATTGTCGGGATATTATCTGCGATCGCAATCCCCTCCTATTCACGCTACACGACCAGTGCATCACGCACCACGGGCAAGACCGCCTTGCAAACCGTGCGATCTAAAATGGAAAACTTCTATATCAACAACAAATCGTATACAACAGATTTATCCAAGCTGGGATATGGCGCTGCATCTCCATCACTGAACAAAGCCGGCGAAGAAACCGCTGGAGGCGATGCGGTGTATACCGTATCCGTTAGCAATCCAGGTGGCTGCACGCTGGCCAGCTGCTATACATTAACCGCAACTGCTGTAAACGCACAGGCGACAAACGACACTGACTGCATCAATCTCACATTAAGTATGCTTGGTGTAAAAAGTGCGACTGGACCTAAAGGCGTGTCGTGCTGGAATTAACCAATAGAACATGTATCTGACACCAAGTGCCGGCATAACCGTGATCATGATCACGGTTATTCCGGCTCAGGATTAAGCGTGATCGTGATCACGATTAGACTTTCATCATATTTTCCCTACCACAATAATATTCCTCTCATCCGCATTACCTAACCACCAGTCGCTTAATGGTTAACAAATTTCGCGATCACGCCGAAAATACCAATATGAAAACATATTCTGGTTTTACATTAGTTGAACTCATGGTGACACTCGCCGTTTTTGGTATTCTGGCCGTAGCCGCAGTACCTGCTTTTAACAGTTATGTCAAAAGCAATCGGTTGATCAGCGAAACCAATTCCTTTGTCGGCGCGATAAATCTTGCGCGCAGCGAAGCGATAAAACGTCGCACGACTATCTCGGTATGCCGTAGCGAAAATGGCGCTTCCTGTACAGCAACAGCAGGAACATGGAGTGTTGGCTGGATCGTCTTCATCAATACCGACAATGATTCGCCTGCACAAGTGGATGGTGGCGAAGAAATTCTACGTGTATACGGTGCATTTAGTGATCCATTACAGTCATCCGCCAGCCTCGCGAATTTTATCACTTATACCTCCAATGGTTTTGGTAGTGCACAGGGTGAATTTGTATTGTGCGACACCGATGGCACAACTGGCACCGCACGCAAAGTCACCATCAGCCGCATTGGTCGGCCCAAGTTAGACACCACCGGAGTCGGCACATGCACCCCTTCCTGACAAGCGAGTTCCGTATGCTGCAATCATTACGAGCCAGTCATGGCGCCACATTATTAGAAGTCATGATTGCGTTGATGGTGTTTTCTATCGGTATGTTAGGGCTTGCAGCATTACAGGTCACTGGTCTGCGTGAAACTGGGAATGCCGAGAAGCGCAGCCAGGCAACATTAATCGCCAACGATATTATTGAACGGATGCGTTCCAATATTACTGCCACTACCGCAGGTGACTACGCTACCGTCAACTACGGAACGATAAACTGCAACGCAACGCCAGCGCCTTTTTGCGAAGATAGCAGTTTAACTAGTGCGAGCGCTTGTACGCCCACTCAAATGGCCACTTTTGACGCGGCACTGGTCTACTGTCAGGCCAAGAATCGGCTGCCAACAGGATCACTAGGTGTAACATGTACTGATGCGGCGGGTGTCCTTGCTGCCTGCACAAGTGCCTATCGTACGGTAACACTCACCTGGGTCAATAACACAGAATTTGGCAATGCGAATAAAACCATGTCATTAACCTTCAGGCCGTAACCATGACACAATTTACTTTAACACGACAGACAGGTGTCTCTTTAATCGAACTGATGGTCTCGATGGTCATCTCACTCATCCTGATTCTCGGCGTGGTATCGATCTATGTTACCAGCAAGCGCAGTTATTCATTGCAAGATGGCGTGTCACGCGCCCAGGAGAATGTGCGCTTCTCCATGGATATATTACTACACGATTTACGTATGGCTGGTTATCCAAAAAATAATGTCAACCTGTCAGAACCAATCGTTGTTGCTGCCACTTCCACCTATGACGGCGGTGGCAATGCCAGTGATGCCATTTCATTGCAATTTGAATCTGCCACCGATTGCCTTGGACAACCCACGCCCGCCAATTCCTGCGGCAGCAAGAATTGTGCGGTAAATAAATATTCTGTTGATGCCAGCAACAATCTCGTCTGTCTAGGTAATGGTGGAGCAACCCCTGATGTTATTGCTGAAGGCATTCTCAATATGCAGATTCTTTATGGGCTCGATACAGACACACCTGCTGATGGCCTGGCAAACAAATATGTAAAGTGGTCCAGCATTCTCGCCACCGAACGCGACAAAATTGTCAGCGTGCGTATCGGCCTGTTAAGCAAAACCACTACCGAAGCTGCCAGCACGACTGTTTCCAAAGGATATCAAGTTCTTGATCAAGGTGTGGCGGTAACTGATAACCGTATTCACAATGTCTACGTCAACACCGTGGTGTTGCGCAACCGTTTATAGAATGACGCCGAATTCAACTGGAGATTGCAATGCTAATTTTAACATCACAACAACTGCCGCAACGCCAAACCGGCATGGCTTTAATCGTTGTATTGATCTTTATGTTTCTACTTACTGTACTGGGTGTCAGCAGCATGACTACTTCCAGTCTGGAGGAGCGCATGGCATCCAATGCGCAAAGTCAGATGGGGACTTTCCAAACCGCCGAATCGGCCATTGCGGAAACTATAGTGAACACGGCAACATTTACCAGCGCGGTGAATGCTCCTGCTGGCACAAACAACTCTTACACCTTGGGAACTCACACGGCCACAACCAAAACCATTGTAGAAAGTGGCAGCAATCAAATTATGGAAGGTTACAGTCTGGGTTCCTTCCAGGCTATTCCCTTCACCATTGAAGCAACCTCAACCAGTTCCGGTACCGGTGCACGTTCGCGCCTCTCGCAAGGCGTGAAACGTTTGGCACCAGGTGCAGGTTGAAATTAAATTACACATGTTTGTCTGACTTACTAAACAGATTAACGTCACCTACGACCGATACGGAGCGAATATATGAAAACCATGCTGAATACAACTCTTCTGCTGGGATTGCTGGTCATCAGCAATAACGGGCTCTGTCACGGCAAATATAAAGCGCTTGAGAAAGCGGTCGAAGCTGAGAAATTACAAATACTCAACGCCACCGGCAACGGAATTATTGTTGCGCGCGAGTGTAAATCCTGCCCGGAAGTACGCTTGAATATCACCGCGACCACCCAGGCATTGCATAACAACGTGCAGGTCCCTGTGACTAGCGTACCGACAATGCACACCGGGGTGATTACCGTCATTTATGATCCAAAAACGTTAAATGCCAGCCGGATTATTTGGTAAAGGCATTAACGAGATTAAAACCAATATGACACACACTGAATTCAATGTAGTACGCAACGGGAGTTACACATGAAAACGCCATTGAACAACAAATTGACTCTGATGCTGGTTACAGCACTCTACGTGGCCTTCCCTATTACACCAGTACTGGCCGATGATACCGAAGTGTATGTCGGTGGTAATTTGTCGAGTGTCGTGCGCCCCAACGTATTATTTATCATCGACACCTCGGGCAGTATGGGTACCCTCGTTGCGACCAACAGCACCTATGATCCTGCTACCACCTACCCAGTCATCGGGAATTGCGCCAGTGGCAGAATCTTCTGGAAAACCGGCAGTTCTGGCAAGAAAAAGAGCAAGGGCACACCACCGCCAGACTGTACAACATCGACAGATTATATTGATGCAGCGGCAAATAAATGCCATGACTCTATAAATGCCTTATCTGCATCCGGCACAGGTAGCTATATCGGCACACTCGCCTATTACAAAGCGTCAACGAACTCAAAAACCGGTGCAGATACCAGTTCCTGGGTTTCTTTGTCGAATAGCGATCATAGCTCGAACGTTGAGTGTAGCGCCGATTACAGCAAGTACGGCGATGGTAACGACACCACCAAACCCTATCCCGCCAATGCCACGAATGGTGGCCCTTGGCGCGCCAACAGTACCAATGCGATTAGCTGGAAATCCACCGGTGCCACCTATACTTTGTATACCGCCAATTACCTGAATTGGTATCACAGCCCCAGTGGTGGCACATCAAAATCTCGAATTCAAACAGTCAAAGATGCATTTACTGCCTTAGTAAATAGCACGTCTGGTATTAATGCTGGCTTGATGCGATACAGTGATGATGCCCAGGGCGGTTATTTCCTCGAACCGATGCAGGAACTGAACGACACCAACCGGCCAACATTTATCACTTCGGTGAATTCCTTAAATGCCAATGGTGGCACGCCCCTGGCAGAAACCTTGTATGAAGCACAGTTATACTGGCGTGGCCTCAGTACCGACTATGGCAATAAATCCAGCCCGGCACACAATGTCTCTACCGTATTACTGAGCAGTGATACCACTAAATATAAAACACCGATTGAATATCAGTGCCAAAAGAATTTCACGGTGCTGTTAACAGACGGTGAGCCCACCAGTGATACCGATGCGGATGCTAAAATTGCCGCACTGCCGAGCTTCAAATCAATTACCGGCAGCAGCACTTGCAGTGGCAACTGTCTGGATGAACTGGCACTGTGGATGTATAAGTCCGACATGAGCAGCACATTGAATAATGTGCAGAATGCGGAATTCTATGCCATCGACTTTGGTGGTGGTGTCACTGATCCTACTTTATTAAAAAATGCGGCGAAAAATGGTGGTGGCAGTGATCATTACTATGAAGCCACTGAAGCAACCGAACTGGCAACCGCCTTTACGACCATCGTGACAGATATTCTGGCAACCAGTACGACTTTTATCGCACCTGCGGTGACGGTAAATGACTTTAACCGTTTGACCCACCGTGATGAATTGTATTTTGGTGTATTCAAACCGCAAGGTCGTCCAACCTGGCCCGGTAACATCAAGCACTATAAAATTAACAGCCCGGATAACATCGTGGTCGATGCCAACGGGGTTGCGGCGGTAGATGTGAATACCGGTTATTTCTCCGGTACTTCGCGCAGTTTCTGGACACTGGATGCAGATGCACCCGATGGCGATGAAGTTGCCAAAGGTGGCGCAGCGGGATTAATCACCACGACACGCAATCTATATACGTATCTTGATACAGCCGCACCCAACAACGTCAATCTGGCCGATACGGCGAATAAATTCCATGAAGATAATACTGCACTGGACTACGTCGCTTTGGGCATTTCGGATCAAGCTGTTAACTATGTCTCGCCTGTCACGCCAAGTTCCTATCGCACCGAATTGATTCAATGGGCACGTGGCGTCGATGTACTGGATGATAATGGCGATGGTTCCAAGACCGATGCGCGTCGCGCTTTCGGTGATATCTTGCACAGTAAACCGGTGTTATTGACCTATGGTGGTACGGATGCCAATCCGGATATCACATTATTCACCGGCAGCAACGACGGCTTTTTGCATGCCTTCAATGCAAAAACCGGCACAGAGACCTTTGCGTTCATCCCCAAGGAATTGCTAACAAATCTGGATACGCGCTTTGAAAACTCAGAAACCTCAAAGCATCCGTATGGCATGGATGGACCCATCAGTATCTGGCATAAAGATGATAACAATAATGGTTTGCTATATAACACATCCAATGTCCTCGATACCGGTGAATTTGCCTATCTATACACTGGCATGCGTCGTGGCGGTAACCATTACTATGCCTTCGACGTCACCAACCGCAGCGCGCCGAAATTATTGTGGCAAATCGATGGCGGTGCTGGTGATTTTGCTGAATTGGGTCAAACCTGGTCTCGCCCAGTCGTTGCGAAAATCAAACTTAATGGTGTCGATAAAAATGTACTGATCTTTGCTGGTGGCTACGATACGCATCAAGACACCGTCGGCGCACCCTCGGATGATTCGATTGGTCGTGCCATTTATATCGTGGATGCTTCTACTGGCGCACGTTTATGGTGGGCCTCATCGGTTGCAACAGCTAACCTGGTATTACCCAGCATGACGAATAGTATTCCCGCCGATATCAAAGTGATCGACATCAACGTTGATGGTTATGCGGATCGACTTTATGTTGGTGATATGGGCGGACGCATCTGGCGTATTGATCTGAGTATGACGAATACGGGTGCAGGAAATCTGGCCACCGGCGGCGTGTTTGCCTCCTTGAGTGGCGCCACCGAGGCGCTTAATCATCGCTTCTACTACGCACCGGACGTGGCTTTAATCAAAGGCGCCACCGGTTATGAACTCACGGTGTCGATTGGTTCAGGTTATCGTGCTCACCCGTTGACCATGACGACACAGGACCGTTTCTATATGATTCGTGACTCTGATGTCTATAATGTACCGGCCAGCTATCCGGCTTACACCGAAGCCAAGCTGTATGATGCCACGGCTAATGATATTGGTACACAAACAGGCGCAGCGCTGGCAACAGCAACTAGCGCACTAAATGCCGCCAAGGGTTGGTACATCCGTCTGGTGAAAACCGACGGCACCTACGAAGGTGAAAAGGTTCTGGCCACGTCCGTCACAGCAGAAAATAAAGTGCTGTTCACGACATTTACACCGGTTGCCAGCAGTCAGGCTACAGCGTGCGCGCCAAGTCAGGGCACAGCGAAAACCTATGCGCTGAACCTGGGCAACGCCACCGCGGCATACAATTTACAAGCCGATGGGGTTGATGGTTCGACGGCGGATCGTTATCAAGTCATGACTCGTGGCGGTATTCCACCCGAACCGACCGTGTTGTTCCCGTCCGATGGCAGTAAGCCGATCGTATTGGTTGGCCCGGAAAAACTCACCACGGTTGATCTGAATTTACAAATGGAAAAAACCTACTGGCGTCAGGACGAATAAAGATAACGACATGCGGATACGGGCAGTCTTGCCCGTATCCATTATTTTAGGTTTGAAGTGGATAAATATAAAAGGGAGTAAGACAGATGTTACACCAACACAGGCACAAAACCGCTGGTTTTACATTAATCGAAGCCATGGTTGTCACCGCTATCATCGGTATCATCGCCGCGATTGCCTGGCCTCTATATAATGAGCAGGTGAGACGACAATTCCGCGGTGAAGCGGTTTCCGCAGCTACACGCATCGAACATGAAATGACAACGTGGTTTTCTGACAACATGACTTATACAGGCTATGCCATCAGTGCCGGAATCAGTGGTGGCTTGCGCTATTACACCGCGAATGTTGTGATACCCAACCCCGGAACCACTTACACAATTAATCTTGTGCCTGCGGGCGAACAAACCAAAGACACAGACTGCGGTACGTTGACGTTAACAAATACCGGTGTTAAAGGGATGACCGGTACGGCAGCAACAGTAGCGACGTGCTGGTCCAGTAATTAAGCTAATTCTCCACGGGGGCAGAATTAATTCTGCCCCCATGTGTTTAAGCGTTTGATAAACTCGCTTTCATCCAGTATCGTCACACCCAGCTCGTCGGCCTTGCTGGCTTTTGATCCGGGATCAGCACCTACCACCACGTAATCAGTTTTCTTCGACACACTGCCGCTGACTTTTGCACCGAGCACTTCGAGTTTGGCTTTGGCTTCATCACGACTCATCGCAGCCAACGTGCCGGTAAGCACGAAGGTTTTTCCTGCCAAGGGTAGTGGCTCTTTTGCCTTAGGCGCAATCGCCGGCCAATGCACGCCGGCATCGCGCAATTTGCTGATAACGTCACGATTATGCGTCTCACGAAAGAAGGTAAAAATACTTTGCGCGACAACCGGGCCCACATCTTCAACCTGTTGCAGATCCTCGACATCTGATGCCATCACAACTTCCAGTGTGCCGTAGTGGTTGGCCAGTGTCTTGGCCGTGCTCTCTCCAACTTGTCGAATGCCCAATGCAAATAAAAAGCGTGGCAAGGTCGTGGTTTTACTCTTATATAATGCATCCAGCAGGTTCTGGGCCGACTTATCGCCCATCCGTTCCAGCGCAGCCAGATCAGCATGGGTCAAGCGATACAAATCGGCGATATCCTCAATTTTTCCGGCATCGACCAGCTGATCGACTAATTTATCGCCCAGACCTTCAATGTCCATGGCTCGACGTGCGGCAAAATGTTTGATGGCCTCTTTGCGTTGCGCGGCGCAAAACAAACCGCCACTGCAACGGGCCACGGATTCATTTTCCAGGCGGATGACTTTGGAACCGCACACCGGGCACTGCGTTGGCATGTGGAATTTTTTTGCTGCCGCCGGACGTTTACTGAGAATCACACTGGCGACTTCCGGAATCACATCACCGGCACGCCGCACGATCACGGTATCGCCGATGTGAATATCCTTGCGCTCAATTTCATCTTCATTGTGCAAGGTTGCGTTAGTCACTGTCACACCCCCAACAAAAACCGGTTCCAGTCTTGCTACGGGTGTTAACGCGCCGGTGCGCCCCACCTGAATTTCAATAT
>JAHECZ010000016.1 GCA_024641475.1 Gammaproteobacteria bacterium | reverse complement strand
ATCGTCGTTGCAGCAACAATCGATGAGGTCTGGCGCGTTTATCCGACAGCGGATGACATCATTCAGTGGAATGCTGGCTCTGACAATTAGTATACAACCAAGGCTAATGTTGATCCTCGGGCAGGAGGAGAGTTCTCTTTCCTTATGGAGGCAAAGGACGGCAGTTATGGTTTTGACTTTGCCGGAACATGCACCAATTTTGTCCCAAATCGTATTTTGGAAAATTCATTCGGAGGTAGAATAGCAAGAGTATGACTTCATACCATCAACTGGTGGTGGTATGGAACAAAGATCCGAATTGACGCAGGCGAAATAGTTCATGGTCGAGAATTTGTTAATTTAAGGGTGAAACCTTGGAGGAACTGAAGAGTGAGCAATACAAACATTAGATTGGAGAGAACCATGATGATTCAAAGTATCATGATCATAACTATTTTTTGTATGATGCAGGGTAGCGCTGTATCAGCGGAAGTGGCATTACCCATCAAGTCTGGGGAGTACGATTTTCAACATCGCGATGCAGAGTTTCCTGATTCACACGGGTTTCCGGTAAGGGTTACTATTCATGGGAACAAGATCACCGTTATAAATCCAGAGCCATACGGTGTGATACCAAGTGGCGTACTTGATCAGGCAACGCTCATGTGGCATGCCAAGACAAGCCAATGGATACTCGGCCATCGTAATGCCGATCGTGAGGCGCCAGAGGTTGGGGGATGTAGCACCGGCCCGAACGTCATTGATTTTAAGACACGTATTATTTGGACGTGCGAGGGTGGACCTTGATCGGCATTACTTCCGGCTTAATCGCCATTCTATGGAAATAGTTCTTACCCATTGGGCTGGGTCTGTCTTTATTAGGTGCATTGACGTTGACGAGTATGGTATGAAACCAGCTAAAATAAATCGACCAAGGTGAAGTTATAATTAATTACCTCTTAAATACGCGGATGCAGAAAACCCTGTTGGGATTCGTGGACTCATCCCAACCTACATTTATTATTGAATGCCACTAGGAAACTGTCCAATTAACAGGGAGGATGTGACCCATGTTTATCGTATTACTGAAATTCAGCAGCAACAAAGCCCAGGCCGGGCAATTTATGGAAGGTCACAACGCCTGGATTAAACGTGGTTTTGACGATGGGGTGTTTTTAGTTGTGGGCAGTCTGCAACCGCAACTGGGTGGTGCGATTGTGGCACATAATTCGTCTTTAGCCGAATTACAGACCCGGGTGAATAGCGATCCGTTTGTATCAGCAAAGGTAGTGAGTGCGGAGATTCTGGAAATTACACCGGCTAAGGCAGATGAACGTTTGACGTTTCTGCTCGGCTAGTCGGTTTCTCATTATCCGATGCTGGTGTTTATTTTAGCGACAAATTAACATAGTCAACCTATGTCAGATGCTCCCATTGGCGTGTTCGATTCCGGCGTTGGCGGTTTATCCGTGTTACGTGAAATCCGCGTGGCATTACCTCATGAAAATTTAATCTATGTGGCCGATTCCGGCCACGCGCCGTACGGCGATCGATCCAGTGAATTCATTCTGCAGCGCGCCGAAGCGATCGTGGCCTTCTTTATCAGCCAGGGCGTCAAGGCCATTGTTGTTGCGTGTAACACCGCAACAGCGGTAGCAATTAAAACTTTGCGCGCACGTCATTCGCTCATTATCGTGGCGATGGAACCCGCGGTAAAGCCCGCGGCAGCGATTACCAAATCCGGTGTGATCGGTATTATGGCCACCAGTCGAACTCTCGCCAGTGACAGTTTTTCACGATTGGCGGAACAGCACGGCCAGGGCGTGCGAATTTTATTGCAGGCCTGCCCGGGTCTGGTCGAACAAGTTGAAAAGGGTGACTTGAGTGGCGCGCAAACCGAAACGTTGATCAGCGGTTATGTGACGACACTGCGTGACCAGGGTGCCGACACATTGGTGTTGGGTTGTACACACTATCCATTTTTGAGCCCCATTATTCAAAAGGTCGCCGGTCCGGGTATGGCTGTGATCGATCCCTCTGCAGCGGTGGCGCGGGAATTACACCGTCGCCTCATTGCAGCAAATATTGTTGCGGCAAGTCGCCAGCCGGGTACGGAACAGTTCTGGACAAGCGGTATGCCCACGCAAGTGGCACCGGTTTTGATGCAATTGTGGGGTAAGTGTGTTGAAGTTTGTACCTTACCACCTGTATATTCGGAATCGATAGAATGAAACCTGGTTATCTGGGAATCCCTTGCGGTGACAGACATGAGTAAATTTAGACTGGTTGGGCATACGACGCTTACCTGGACGCAGGATATAGGGCTGCTGATTATCTCTATATTTACAATTGTGGCGATGGGTGAGGAAATCTACGCAATGATTTCTCACCGGCACATTGCGTTGCCTGACCTGTTGTTGCTATTTATTTATCTTGAAGTGCTTGCCATGGTTGCCATTTATCTTGAATCAGGAAAATTGCCGGTGCGTATGCCGCTGTATATTGCGATCGTGGCGTTGGCGCGCTATCTGGTTCTGGATATAAAGAATCTCGATAATTTGCGAATTCTGTTAGTCGCGACTGCGGTATTGCTGATCGCCATTGCCGTACTGGTGATCCGATTTGGGCAATTGCGGTTTCCCTATAATGAAAAAGACAAATAGATTTTTGATCTAATCCCAATTATTGCCGAATTGATATCAAGTCATAGCTTACAGAATATGCAGCAATGATTACCGATCATGAGATTCAGCTGGCGACACCACACGATGCCAATCGCATTGCCATCATGTCGCGTGATCTAGTCGAATATGGACTCGGCTGGCGCTGGAGTCCCAGTCGGGTAATGCGGCATATCAAAGCCCTCAACGTGAATGTCGCTGTAGCGCGGCAAGCAAACAAAATAACCGGCTTTGGCATCATGGAGTACGGTGACAGCGAAGCGAATTTATTGTTGCTGGCGGTGGATACGCCGTTTCGTCGCCTCGGTGTGGGTGCCGCATTGATTGCATGGCTGGAAACCACCGCGTTGACAGCAGGCATCGGTGTGATCCGCCTGGAAACGCGCAGCCGCAACGCCGAGGCGCGGGAATTTTATCGGCAACTGGGTTATCACGAAGTGCGTATGTTACCCGGCTTTTATCGCGGTATCGAAGACGGTGTGCAGTTTGCCAAAGATTTGTGGGCACGTGAGTAAAATCCGCCCGCATCTGCCTACCGGAATCTGGGTGTTGGGATTTGGATCGCTATTCATGGATCTTTCCTCTGAATTGATCCACAGCTTGTTGCCGATATTCATGACAACGGTGCTGGGTGCATCGATGATCACGGTAGGCATTATCGAAGGTGTTGCCGAAGCCACCGCGGCCATCACCAAGGTTTTTTCCGGTGCGCTCAGCGATTATCTCGGCAAACGCAAATGGGTCATGGTGTCAGGCTACGCCTTGGCCGCGTTAACCAAACCCGTCTTTCCATTAGCAAATAGTATCAGTTGGGTGTTTATGGCGCGCTTTGCGGATCGCATTGGTAAAGGTATCCGCGGTGCACCCCGCGATGCGCTGGTTGCCGACATCACTCCGCCGGAGTTGCGGGGTGCGGCGTATGGATTACGCCAGGCATTGGATTCGGTCGGTGCGTTACTCGGCCCTTTGGCGGCGGTACTATTGATGCTGTGGCTAATGAATGATATCCGGTTAGTCATGTGGCTGGCGGTGATTCCCGCCATGGTGACCGTGATCGTGTTAGTTGTGTTTTTGCGCGAACCACCGCGTCATACCGATTTAAAAAATTCAACCGTGTTGAGTTTGGCACAACTGCAACGGCTGCCGTTGCATTACTGGTTGGTGGTGTTATTGGGTGGGGTTTTCACATTGGCGCGCTTTAGTGAAGCGTTTTTGATATTGCGTGCGCAGGATATCGGTATAAGCATGGCGTATGTTCCCGTAATCATGATCGTCATGAATTTTACATACGCCGGTATCGCCTATCCGGCTGGCAAGCTGGCGGATCGGATGTCACGCCGAAAATTATTAATGATTGGTTTGTTGGTATTGATAACTGCAGATGTGTGTCTGGCGATTGCGCCAAACAAATGGTGGGTATTTGCTGGCGCAGCACTGTGGGGATTGCACATGGCCTTCACGCAAGGCTTGTTTTCCAAATTGGTGGCCGATACCGCGCCAATGGAATTACGCGGCACCGCATTTGGGTTTTTCAATCTGATTTCTGGCGTGGCATTGTTACTGGCGAGTGTGATCGCGGGAGTAGTGTGGAATTATTTCGGTGCCACGGCGACCTTTTTCAGCGGGGCTGGTTTTGCGATCGTCACACTGGCAGGTTTGATTTCTTACCGACTTAAGTCGTGATACGCCGGTAAATAGCCGAGACCGTCAACGGTAATTTCGCCACGGCGTGCTTCCAACAGGGCACGGCGGGTGTCTTCTATGCCGCAGCCGGTCGGGCCTTTCAATTACACCGGCAGTTATTGCCGGTAGGCCGCAGTAAATACCGCAATTTCATCGTCAACCGACCCGTCATAGGGTTCGTCGGTAATAAAATGTTCTTCGGGTTTGATGTCCTGAGCCTGCATAAAAATCAATCCGTAATCAATGACCTGGCGATAATCGCACAGCGGCCGATAACCCGCTTGGGGCTGCAACCAGGTAATATCCTTATGGATTAGGGGGAGTGTCTATTGTTAGTTTTGGGTCAGCATGCTTTACTTAGTGGAATTAGTGAGATTTGTAATATGAAGACCTTTCGCTGCGAATGCGGTAACACCCTGTATTTTGAGAATAGCCACTGTCTGGCTTGCGGTCGCAAACTGGGTTTTGCGCCGGAGCGAATGCAATTGGTATCGCTTGAAGAACTCGGCAATGGCATATGGCAAAATGCAGATCAGTCCGTGTCCACAGCAACTTATCATCTGTGTCAGAATTATCAAGAATTCGAAGTGTGTAACTGGCTGGTTGATACCGCCGATGCTGAATCCTACTGTTATGCCTGTCGCCTGAATGAAACCATCCCGGATTTGACCAAGCCGGAAAACCATGTTTTGTGGCAACGCATCGAACGCGCCAAACGGCGGTTGCTCTATACCATTTATAGTTTGAACTTGCCGGTTGTCGATCGTGCATCAAACCCCGAGCAGGGTTTGTGTTTTCAGTTTTTATCAGACGAAACGCAAAGTGAGTTCTATGACGGTGTGACTGAAACCAAGCACGTGCTGACCGGCCATGACAACGGGCAGATTACCATCAATATCGCCGAAGCCGATCCGGTGTTACGTACGACGATGCGCGAAAAGATGGGAGAAGAATATCGTACCCTGTTGGGACACTTTCGCCACGAGATCGGTCATTATTACTGGAGCCAATTGCTTGGCACTCCTGAATTGTTGGCGGGGTTTCGCACAGTTTTTGGTGATGAACGTACGGATTATGGCGTAGCACTGGAACAGTATTATCAGGCCGGACCAAAAGCAAACTGGCAGGAAACCTATATTAGCGCCTACGCCTGTGCACATCCCTGGGAAGATTTTGCCGAAACTTTTGCACATTACCTGCACATGATTGATACGTTGGATACCGCTTACAATTACGGATTTGCAATTAGTGGCAAATCGCCGGTGTCACCGGCTGCGGTAATTAAAGCGCAACAGCTCGCTAGTGAACCGCGTTTTAGCTACGATACATTCGATACATTGTTGCACAACTGGGTTAATCTGACTTTAGTAATGAATGCGCTAAATCGCAGCATGGGAATGCGAGATGCGTATCCTTTCGCGTTAACCAGTGATATTAATAATAAATTACGCTTCATTCATCAGCATATCATGCTGTGTGCGGTTAGTTCGGCAAAATAAATTCATACATCACTTGACCGCAACAAATCCAACGTATACGGATAGTCGATATTGAGTTCTGGCGGCGGTAACGACATTTTTTCCGGCGTATGGCCATAGGGCCAGAAACGGGCAATGCGGCGGGCTTCGGCGGCATTGGCATTGATCGGAAAATCTTCAAAATTACGGCCACCCGGATGCACCACGTGGTAGGTGCAACCACCGATAGAGCGATCATTCCAGGTATCTACAATATCGAATACCAACGGCGCATGCACTCCGATACTCGGATGTAACGCCGAGGGTGGGTGCCAGGCACGATAACGCACGCCGCCGACAAATTCGGTTTTGGTGGCGGTGGCATGCAATGGCACGCGGCGTCCATTGCACGTAACTATGTAGCGTGAATCGGTAAGACCTTTGATTTGAACCTGCACGCGCTCGCGCGATGAATCAACAAAGCGTGCGGTGCCTTGCGCGGTGACTTCTTCGCCCAGCACATGCCAGGGTTCCAGTGCCATGCGTAATTCCAGCGTCATATCCTGCACCTGGATTTGACCGTAATGCGGAAAACGAAATTCCAGAAATGGTTCAAACCAGGCAGAGTCGAATTCAAATCCGGCAGCATTTAATTCGCGGACAACCTCGTGCAGATCCTGCCGTACATAATACGGCAGCATAAAACGATCATGTAATTCTGTGCCCCAGCGTACTAACGGTTTGGCGTAAGGCGTGCGCCAGAACCAGGCGACACAGGCGCGTAATAACAGCGTTTGTACCAGACTCATCTGTGCATGCGGTGGCATTTCAAAACCACGTAGTTCGACCAGACCTAAACGACCGGTGGCGCTATGGGGTGAATAGAGTTTGTCGATGCAGATCTCGGCACGATGGGTATTACCCGTCACATCGATCAATAAATTACGTAACAGGCGATCCACCAGCCAGGGTTGCGGGACATCACCCGCCGGCATTTGCGAAAAGGCAATTTCCAATTCATATAAGGCTTCATCACGGCCTTCATCGACACGCGGTGCTTGCGAGGTCGGCCCAATAAACATACTGGAAAATAAATACGAGATGCCCGGATGGTGTTGCCAAAAAGTTATAAAACTGCGTAACAGATCCGGTCGCCGCAGGAAGGGACTGTCGCTGGGTGTCGCACCGCCGAGGGTGATGTGGTTGCCACCGCCGGTACCGGTATGACGTCCATCGAGCATGAATTTTTCCGTGCCTAAACGCGTTTCACGCGCGATGTCATACAAGCTGGTGGTCATTTCCGTCAATTCCTGCCAGCTTGCGGCGGGATGAATATTCACTTCGATCACACCGGGATCGGGTGTCACCATCAGGCGTTGCAAACGCGGATCATTGGGTGGCGGATAACCTTCGATGATTACCGGCAGTTTTAATTTGGCAGATGTCACTTCAATGTTATGGATTAGCGCCAGGTAATGTTCCAGATGCGTAAACGGTGGCAAGAAAACATGTAACCGACCATGGCGCGCTTCAACACATAATGCCGTGTGCACCACGGGAACAGGTTTGCTATCGGGAGTTTGATCATGCACTTCCGGATGCAGCGGCGGTTTAGTCACTTTTTTACTATAACGCCGCGCAACTTCACCGATGTCATCACCCAGGGGCGGTAAGGGTTCAAACAGACTACGTTCGTGTTCGGTTTCGCGGTGTTGCGGCTCTTCCCACGGCAAGGAATCCAGAGGCAAACGCAGACCCATGGCGGAATCGCCGGGCACCAGATACATACGCTCATGACGAAAGCGCCAGACGCTGCTGCGCCAGGTTTCTTTGATGTGATCAAATTGCAGCGGTAAGGCATAACCGCTGACCGTGGCCAAACCGCGTTTGAGTAAAGCTGCGAGACGCTGACGTTCTAAAGGATCGGTTAAATCGGCAGAGAGGGGATCGATGTTCACCGGCAATTCGCTTTCACGATGCAGATAATAAACCAGATCTTCAAAACCGGCGCTGATGTTAGTGGGCGATAAACCAAGTTGTTGCGTCAGAGTGAGGACAAAGCGTTCGGCGTGTGCGGCGGTAAAACCATAATCGTGTGTTGCATCGGCCAGCCATTGCGGTTGTCGCCACAAACTCACGCCATCCTTGCGCCAGAAACAGCCCAACGCCCAGCGCGGCAGGGGTTCACCCGGATACCATTTGCCTTGCCCATTATATAAGAGTCCACCTTCAGCAAAGCGTGCCCAGAGACGTCGTAACAATTGACCGGCGAGACGACGTTTATCATCTCCGTCGGCAGCGATGGTCCATTGCGGCGAATCCATATCATCGATGGAGACAAAGGTCGGTTCACCACCCAAGGTCAGACGGACATCGTCTTTTTGCAACTGTGCATCAACAACAGCACCAAGTTGCAGGATCGCTTGCCATTGTTCATCACGATACGGTTTGGTGACACGCGGATCTTCGTGAATGCGTGTGACTTCGTTACGAAATTCAAATTCGGTTTTCGCGTTGCCGGAATAGGATCCAGTCATCGGTGCGGCACTGGCCGGATCCGGTGTGCCTGCCAGGGGGATATGGCCTTCGCCGGCAAACAAACCGGAGGTGGGATCCAGACCAACCCAACCGGCACCGGGAATATAGACTTCGGTCCAGGCATGCAGATCGGTAAAGTCGTGCGTTGGACCGGAAGGTCCATCGAGCGATTTTTGATCCGCCGTCAATTGCACCAGATAACCGGAGACAAAACGCGCCGCCAAACCGAGATGTCGCAGAATTTGCACCAGTAACCAGGCGCTGTCACGGCAGGAGCCCATGGTTTTCTGCAGGGTTTGTTCACAGGTTTGCACGCCGGGTTCCATGCGGATGTTGTAGCGAATATCGTGCAACAAGCGTTGATTAAGATTAACCAGAAAATCGATGATGCGGATTTTTTCGGTAGGGACTTTTTTTAACCAGGCTTTCAGCAAGGGGCCCTGTTCGGTAACACTGAGATAAGGTTGTAATTGCTGTTGCAGGGTGTCGGGATATGTAAACGGGAAATGTTCGGCGTAGTCTTCCACAAAAAAATCAAACGGATTGATCACCGTCATTTGTGCAACGATGCTGACATCGATGGTGAATTCCGTCACCGGTTCGGGAAAGACCACGCGGGCGAGAAAATTACCAAACGGATCCTGCTGCCAATTAATAAAATGATTGGCGGGTTGGATTTTCAGCGAGTACGCATCGATCGCGGTACGGCTATGTACCGCCGGGCGCAGGCGCAAAACCTGGGGGTCGAGGATCACCGGTTTGTCGTAGTGATAACTGGTGTGATGATGAAGAGCAACGCGGATTGTCATGTCTACCTTTTAATGTAGTGTTGCTGGCTTGCCGAAAAACAAAAAAAACAGTATGAATTATTTATTGGGATCAGGGAATTCCCAATCAAATCGCGGTAAGCGGCTGAAGGCGCGGCGAATGCCGTCGTTCCAGCTCTTCTGCAGATTCTTATACAGTGGTGTATTGTATGTGAGGCTCATGTGTTGATCTAATATCAGCGAGTCTTTCTTGTATATCGCCAACTCAATCGGCGGACCGACGGAAATATTCGAACGCATCGTCGAATCCAATGATACCAGTGCACAGCGTGCGGTGTCTTCCAGCGACGTTGTGGGACGAATAACGCGATCCAGAATTGGTTTGCCGTATTTGGTTTCACCGATCTGTACGAATGGCGTATCGTCCGACGCGCTGATGTAATTCCCTTCCGGATAAATTAAAAATAATTGCAAGGGTCGACCGCGTAACTGGCCACCGAGGATGAAACTCGATTCAACGCTGATATTGTGCGCGGCAAGTGGTTTGACATGTTCGGCTTGCACACGTTGGGATAGCTGACCAATGTATTGTGCCGCATCGAACATATAGCGGATATTATCCAGATTGACATCGGCTTTTTCATCCAGGTCGCGTTGCAGGCGATTGATCACTGCTTGTGATGTAGCGAGATTGCCGGAAGTCAGCAACACGATAACACGATCCTCCGAAAGCTGAAAGCGATGCATCTTGCTATAGGTATTGATGTAATCAACCCCCGCATTGGTACGTGAATCGGTTGCAAAAACCAAACCATCATTTACTTTTACGGCTAAACAATATGTCATACGGAAGGCGCCCTGTAATTATGCTGTTAAGTATGGTAGAATTCTTGCATGTATTCAATCACGTAGTTGGAGATAGTGAAAAAATATTAAAATAATCTTTTTTGCCAGCACCAAGGAGTTGCATGACGATACGATGGACCACCTATGATTCAAACGGTTTTTTCGATGAGCTAATTGAAAACGGCGTATCGCGTGATGCAGCGAAACCTCTAGCCGATCAACTTGCCGCACTCTCCAATCCAGAAATAAAAGACCGCAAGGCCGCCGCGGAACTCGCCATTCAGGTGATGGGCATTACCTTTACCGTGTATTCGCAAGAAGGCGGTTCCATCGATCGGGCCTGGCCCTTTGATATTATCCCGCGGATTATTCAAAAGAAAGAATGGGATGTGGTTGAAAAAGGTTTGCGGCAGCGCGTCAAGGCACTCAATCTGTTTATTGATGATCTCTATCACGAACAGAAGATCGTTAAAAATAAAGTGTTCCCCAGAGAACTACTGAGCGATTCAAAAAACTTTCGCCCCGAATGCAAAGGTATCACACCTCCGCACCAGGTTTGGGCAAACATCTGTGGTTCTGACCTGATTCGGGACAAAGATGGCACGATGTACGTGCTGGAAGATAATCTGCGCGTGCCATCGGGCGTGTCGTACATGCTGGAAAATCGCCAGGTACAAAAACGCGTCTTCCCGGAATTATTTGCCGAAGGGAATATCCTGCCCGTCGATGACTATCCATCGCAATTGTACGAGATGTTAACCTCCTTATCGCCACGCCGGGTGAAACGTCCGGAAGTGGTGGTGTTGACACCCGGAATTTATAACTCCGCCTATTTTGAACACGCCTATCTCGCCCAACAAATGGGTGTGGAGTTGGTTGAGGGGCGGGATTTGTTAGTGGGTGAGGATGACTGCGTGTACATGCGTACCATCCAGGGCCCGGCACGCGTGGATGTGATCTACCGGCGTATTGACGATTTATATCTGGATCCCAAGGCATTCATTAAAGAATCAACAATTGGTGTCGCGGGACTGATGCGCGCCTGGCAAAAAGGCAATGTGGCACTGGCCAACGCGCCGGGCGCCGGTGTCGCCGACGACAAGGTTGTCTACGCGTATGTACCGAAGATGATCAAATATTATCTGGATGAAGAGCCGATCATTCCCAATGTGCCGACGTACTTATGTATCAACAAAGACGAACGCAAACATGTGCTGGAAAATCTGGACAAGCTGGTGGTGAAACCCGCCAATGAATCCGGTGGTTACGGCATGTTAATCGGTACACGCTCCAACCGTAAAAAGCGTGCGGAGTTTGCCAAGTTGATCAAACAGAATCCGCGTAACTATATTGCGCAACCACTCATCGCACTATCGACCGTTCCGACATTGGTTGACAATCACGTCGAAGGTCGTCATGTGGATCTGCGGCCATTCATTCTGTCAGGGAAAAAAACCTATGTCACGACGGGAGGGTTAACACGGGTGGCGCTGGTCAAAGGCTCCACAGTGGTGAATTCATCCCAGGGTGGCGGCAGTAAAGACACCTGGATTGTAGATACGGAAGGTTAATCATGCTATCACGCGTTGCCGAAAACATTTATTGGATGGCCCGCTATATCGAACGGGCCGAGAATACTGCACGTATTATCAATGTGAATGCTTTTTTACTGCTGGACCTGCCCAAGAAGGTGCGACCCGGCTGGGAACCGTTAATTCATATCACCGGTAGTAATGCGATCTTTAAAAAAATGTACGGTGCTGAATACGATGAACGTAACGTCGTCAAATTTCTCATCGGCGAAGAAAATAACCCGACCTCGCTGGTAACATCACTACGGCAAGCCCGTGAAAATGCGCGCACCATTCGCGATTTTGTACCGCGTGAGACATTTGAATATCTCAATGAGCTGTATTTATTTGCCCGCAGTAATCTCAGCAAGGGTATGTCCGGTCAGGGCCGTTTTGGCTATTTAAAAGAAATTATTTTGAATGCCCAGACCATGACGGGTTTACTGGCGGGGGCGATGATCCACGATCACGGTTATGATTTTTTACGCATGGGTCGCAACCTGGAGCGTGGTGATATGACCACGCGTATTATCGATGTGCGTTCGGCCAATCTGTTGCCCGATGTCAGCAGCGAACTGCGTCCATTTGAAAGTATCCAGTGGGTCAGCGTCTTAAAATCCATGTCGGGTTATCAGATGTACCGGCGCAAAATGCAGGTTAATGTACGCCGTGCCGAGACCTTGCAGTTTTTATTGCAGGAACGCAGCTTCCCGCGTTCGTTTGCACACACCGTGGGTGAGGTGGAGAACTGCCTGGGGAATTTACCACGTTATACGCTGCCGATAAAAATCACCCGGCAGGTACTCAAGCTGGTCAACTCCGCCAAGCCGGAACTCCTGGCTCAGGAGCAATTGCATAAATTTATCGACGATTTACAGCTGGGATTGAGTGAATTACACAACGCCATTTACACTACTTATTTTGCTGCGCAGGGCAGCGAATTAAAATCAGCAACCGCGGTACAGAAATAAGTTCTATTCTTTTCGAATAGCTGAGGTGTTATGACACACATATCGGCGCACAGCAGCAATAATCTGGATCTGTTAACCCGCTTGAGCGATGCGCTGGGTGGTTTGATCCGTGGCCGACTGTGGCTGCAGGTGATCATTGCAATTATCCTGGGCGTGAGTGTGGGATTATTGTTAGGTCCCAGTGTCGGCTGGCTGGCGCCCAGGCAAGCGATCGAAGTTGGTAATTGGCTGGCGTTGCCCGGCCAGTTGTTTCTGACGTTAATTCAAATGATTGTGATCCCGCTGATCATTGCCTCGATCATTCGTGGTTTGGCCGCAGCGGGTGGGATTGCGCAACTGCGCGTGCTCGGTAGTATCACCTTTCTCTATTTTGTGTTGACTACGATTGTCGCGATCGCTATTGGTATTGGTATTACCGAGTTGATTAATCCTGGGCAGTATATCGATCAACAACTCATGCGCAGCGTGGTCAGTCAGCCGGGTACCGCTGTGGCGGCGGCGCACGGGATTCCGCTTGCGGATTTACCCAATAAATTAATCGGGCTGTTACCGCGTAATCCTCTGGTGTCGATGGTGCAGGGCCAGATGTTGCAGATCGTGATCTTTACGCTGATATTTGGTGTCGCGTTGGTGATGATGTCACGTGAACAAGCCAGACCAATTCTGGAGTTAATGGCATCCTTGCAGGAAGTCTGTATGTTGATCGTCAAGTGGGCGATGTGGTTGGCGCCGCTGGCGGTATTTGGCTTATTGGCACAACTCACTGCCAAGATTGGTTTGGATGCGTTATATGGTATGGCGGTATATGTCGCAACCGTCATTAGCGGCTTGTTGATCTTGTTGATGTTTTATCTGCTGTTGCTGTTGGTGTTTACGCGGGAACAGCCATGGCGTTTTCTGCTGCGGGTGCGTGAAGTATTGCTACTGGCGTTTTCCACGTCGAGCTCTGCTGCGGTCATGCCGCTGTCGATTCGTACCGCTGAAAATCAACTGCAGGTGCCGGCGGCAATTGCCCAATTTGTGATTCCCATTGGCGCAACCATCAATATGAATGGCACGGCGTTGTATCAGGGTGCCGCCACGATGTTTTTAGCGCAGGTATTTGGTATTGATATCGGGATCGGTGGCATGTTGGTGGTGATCCTGGTGGCCGTGGGCGGCTCGATTGGCTCGCCGGGTACACCCGGTGTGGGAATTATTATTCTGGCACTGGTTTTAGATTCGGTGGGTGTGCCCACCGCCGGTATCGCGCTGATCGTCGGTGTGGATCGTATTCTGGATATGTGCCGTACCGCTATCAATGTCTGTGGGGATCTGGTTGCTGCCAAACTATTGAGCCTCTGGCTGCCAGTGACCCCTGTTACCACCCGTGCAGAAGGGGCTTGACAGATACATACCGACCGGTATGTAATAGCGGCCATGAGCGTGAAACAACCCGATCAAACCCGTGACGCCATCCTGGAAGCTGCCTTCTGGGAAATCTATCGGCACGGCTTTCAAGCCGCCAGTCTGACCAATATCCTTGCCAAAACCGAACTCACCAAGGGCGCGCTGTATCACCATTTTCCCGCCAAGCAGGAACTGGGCCTGGCCGTGGTAGATGAAGTAATACGCACTAATCTGGAGGCATGGATGGTTAAACCGTTGCGAGAATCAACTGAACCGTTGGCAACATTACGGGAGATATTGCGCACGCGCGCCAGGGACAGTACCGCTGAAAAAGTGATGTTGGGCTGCCCACTGAATAATTTAATGCAGGAAATGAGTCCGCTGGATGACTCGTTCAAAACGCACTTGCGTACGGTACTTAAAGCCTGGCAGGACGCGATACTTGACGCCTTGCACCGCGCCCAAAAGCAGGGTCAGGTGCGTAAGGATGTGGACTGTCAGGCCACGGCGCTATTCATTGTGTCGGCGTACGAGGGTTGTGCCAGTGTTTCGAAAAATTTGCAGTCCGTGAAAGAATTTCGGCAGTGCCTGGCGCAACTCGATGGATATCTGGAGGGACTGCAGGCTGATTAAAGACTAATTTTTATTGCCCTAAAAGCATACCGGCCGGTCGGTTTGTTATTGGGGCGTATCACAACCAACGTAACGCAAGGAGAAGTGTATGTCATTGATCGCAACAGTTGCCCCTGACCGGGCCAACGGTAGAGTCGCCGCAGTGTATAGCAGTATCAACAAAGTATTTGGGCGCGTGCCTAACGCCATGCAGGTTTATTCATCCAGCCCAGACTTGCTGGAACAACAGTGGGGAGGGATGACGTATTATTTAAATCATCCGGCCTTGTCGTTTCCGTTATTGGCGACAATCCGTATGCTGGTCTCGCAGGAGAACCAGTGCAACTATTGTATCGGTATGAACGGTAGTTTGTTGATCAACATGGCAGGCTGGAGTGTCGATCAGGTTACGGCCACCAAACAACATGCCGATGCGGCACCGTTGGCCGAAAAGGAAAAAGCGATGCTGCAACTCGTGCTCAAGACGGTGAATGAGCGTAAGCCAATCAGCAAGGCGGAGATCGACAAATTAGTCAAGCTGGGCTGGAGCGAGGCGGATGTATTGGATGCCGTCGCGCACGGCGCACGCAATGTGATGGTGGATATTGTGTTCAATACATTCCAGATTGAACATGACTTTTAAGTGACAGAGCAAAACCATCCCCGAAGTGATTCGGGGGTGGTTTATAAATCAGAGTTCGACTTGCGTGCCCAGTTCAATCACGCGATTGGTGGGGATGTTAAAGTAAACAGCGATATAGGCAGCGTTACGCGACATCCAGATGAATAATTTTTCGCGCCAGCGCGGCATGCCGGGGCGTTCTGTCGAAATAAGCGTTTCACGACTCAGGAAGAAGGATGTATCCATGATATCCAGCGGGATGCCTTTAGCAACGCATAATTCCAGGGCCTTGGGAATATCGGTTTGATCCTTGAAGCCATAATTGAGACGAATTCGATAAAGCCAGGGAGAAAAAGTTTCGATATCGACGCGTTCTGAATCCTCGACATAGGGGACATCCTGAAAGCGTACATTGAGGATGATCACGCGTTCATGCAATATTTTATTATGTTTAAGATTGTGCAACATTGCATGCGGCACCGCATCTTTGTTGGAGGTCAGAAAGACTGCGGTACCTGATACACGTTGTGGTGGGTGTTTTGTTAGCGACTGGACGAAGGGCGCCAGTTTAATCGAGATTTCCGCCAAGCGTTCGGCCAGCAACGCGCGGCCGCGTTTCCAGGTCGCCATCAGCGTGAAAATAGCCAGAGCAATCACCAGCGGAAACCAGCCACCTTGTACGATTTTTTCGGTATTGGCACTGAAGAAGGCAATATCCACGCTCAAAAAGATCAACATACCCAACACGGTGTAGAACCAGTTGATATGCCAGAGGCTACGCATAACCACAAATGCCAGAATAGTGTCGATAGCCATCGTACCGGTAACGGCAATGCCGTAAGCCGCGGCCAGATTACTGGAAGTGCGAAAACCAAGTACCAGTAATAACACACCAACCAGCAATCCCCAGTTCATAAATGGAATATAGATCTGGCCGATTTCTTTTTCGGAAGTATGTTGAATGCCCATGCGCGGCGAATAACCTAATTGAATTGCCTGACGGGTAATGGAAAATGCACCGGAAATAACCGCCTGGGAGGCAATGATCGTGGCGCAGGTAGACAAGCTCACCATCGGATACAAGGCCCAGGCAGGCGCGAGTTCATAAAACGGGTTGGTTACGTGACTGGTGTGTAACAGCAAGGCACCCTGACCAAAATAATTGAGTACTAACGCAGGCAGAACAAAACTGAACCAGGCAAAGCGGATAGAGTCTTTGCCAAAATGTCCCATATCGGCATAAAGCGCTTCACAGCCGGTGACGGCTAATACAACCGCACCTAATACCAGAAAACCCGCCCAGTGAGTAGTCTGAAAAAATTGTACGGCGTAGATTGGATTCAATGCGGCGAGTACATCAGGATATTGCACGATGCTGCGCACACCAAGAATTGCCAAAGTGATAAACCAAATGATCATCACCGGGCCAAACAGGGTGCCGACGCGTGCAGTGCCGTGGCGTTGCATAAAAAACAAAATTAATAACACGATCAGGGTTAGCGGAATCACATAAGTTTTCAGGGCGGGCGTGGCCACCTCCAGGCCTTCTACGGCAGACAGTACCGAGATAGCCGGAGTAATCATGCCATCACCATAAAACAGGGCGGCTCCAAATATGCCTAGCGTCATCAGAACCCAACGTAACTGCGGAAATTCACCGGTAGCACGTTGTACCAGTGCCATCAACGCCATAATGCCGCCTTCGCCGTGATTATCCGCACGCATGATCAGCATGACGTACTTGACAGAAACAACAAATATTAATGACCAGAAAATTAACGAAAGAACGCCCAACACATTGGCATGGGTAGGCTCTACTCCATGTGGACCACTAAAAGCTTCTTTGAGTGCATATAAAGGACTGGTGCCAATATCGCCGTAAACGACACCAATGGCGCCAATAACCAGCAAGGAAAAGCGGGTTGGCGCGGTATCTGCTGTGGTAGTACTCATGGCATTGAATCGTGGCGCGAGACTGGCTATACGTGGTGCGCACAAGCATAGCAAATTTTATACTGAATAGTTATAGCCTGGAAAAAAATAAGCAGTCAGTTGTGCTAAATAGCGCGTTTATTCGCGTTACTGTGAACAATCAGAAATAGCTAAATACTTGTTCCAAAATGGTATCCGCTTACTACAAGATGTACGCGAAATAGATGTTTTCGCGTCACTCCGGCGAAAGCCGGAATCCAGTTGTTTAAAACTCCAAACCCATGGATGCCAGCCTTCGCCGGTATGACGGTGCGCGCATTTAACACCAATAGTGGATACTTTTTGGGAACAGCTATTTAGCGCTGTGCTGCGCTTGTCTTTTCAGTGTAAACAGGATCAAACAGATCGCCATACAGACTATGCAAGGTCAGGGTTTGCTCCTTGCGTTTTTCTTCTTTGATATCGCGCCAGGGCACAATATAGATAACCTGGGGAAGTTCCGTATTATTTTTAATAATGGTGGTATCCAGTCGAATTGTATCATCGGCAAGAACAGGCTGGTATATACAGCTAGCAGTAACGATGATTGCAACTAAAAATCTGACTATCATGGTTGTGCCTTCTTCTGATGACTTTGCAATTCAACGACCCAGTCGGCGACAGATTTGTCTTCGCCCTTAATGAGATCCAGGTAGCGTCTGTAGTGTATGACCGCATTGGGAATATCATGCAGATAGATATCGTAAATCAATGCCAAATTATAATGGGCGACCGCGTAATCCTCTTTATTAGCCAACGCTTTGGAATAATATTGTTTAGCCTTGATGATGTTGCCTTCACTATATTCCAGATAACCCAGTAAATTGTTTGCCTGCGCCAGATTGGGATTCTTTTCCAGGGCTTTGGTCAGATTCGTACGTGCCTTGTCGGGATGATTTTGTTTGATATCAATCAGTGCGAGGTTTGCCCATGGGCCGGCAAGTTCCGGATGTTTGCTTGTGATACCTTTCAGCTCAACTTCGGCTTGATCCAGTTGATTTACGTTCAGCAGGTTCAAGGCCGTGGTGTATTGAGTAATTTCCAAATCAACCGTGGTGGCGGGTGTTGTGTCCGCATGGGCAGGTGTGGCAGGCGCAGGTGAATCTGTCGGTGCGGCAGCACAAGCGCATAGAAAAACCGTTAGCAAAGGTAAGAAGTTAGTGTAACGCATTGATGTAGCGCTCCAGTTTTGCCTGACGGGTATAACGTGCCGGGAAAAGTTCTTTCAAGCGAGCCAGGCTTTGCTGTATCCAGCTGTCGTTGATGCCATCACGCACATGCGTCAGGTTGGTCTCATAGAACTCAATGGCTTTTTCTTCGAAGGGGAAGGCCTGATCTTCAAGCAAAATTTTATATTGTTCGAGTTCGGTAGGTTTGAGATTGCGCGGCCGCTCCGAATCCAGCAGGGCTTTGCTGAATTCGCGATATATTTCGGCAATGCCGTGGGTTGCTTCGGTGGCAGTTTCGGCGACTCCGTAGGCAGAAGCACGGCCGTAGAGGTTAACCGCATTCTGCATTGCAGTTTTCTTGCGACGCAGACTGTGTTCCAATGGCAGGGTCAAGCGCAAGGCGGAATAAGTAGCATGGGCCTGCACTGCAAGTGACAAAGCTGCGGTAGAGGCGATGAATTTGGTGCGTTGCGTTTTGTTGGATTCTGCTTCGCGCCGATCGATGTCAACAATTTTGTTGCGCCACGCGAGTGATTCACGTTGATCATTGCGTTGTGAATATAACTGCGTCAATTTGTACATCGCTTCAAGATATTGCGGATAAGGACTGGTAAAACGCCTGGCATATTCGGTGTAGGAATTAATCGCTGCAGGATAGTCCTTTTTGGTTTCATAGAGTTCGGCAGCCTTCCACAGCGCGGCCATCGTATAATCATTATCTTTTTCAAGACGCGATAGCTTTACCAGTTCAGAGGCGGCATTGATATCCTGATTGGAACTCAAATAGGCTACGCTCAGTTTCTTGGCAACTTCATTACTGTGCTGATCATGCGGATACAGCGCCTGAAAACGCTTGATATAGGTAATTGACTCGTTCCAAAGTTTGTTATTGATCGCCAGTGAGATAGCATCGTATAAGCCTGTTGCGGCAATACTGGAATTGGGTGCCAGCTCCGAAATGCGTGCATAATCACGTAACGCCTCCTCGGTTTTATTATTCTTGGCGGAGGCGGTCGCCTGGTTATAAATCGAAATCGCCAGATTATCGAGTAATTGCGCCCTGGTTTTTTCATCAGGCTTGTCATTCTGCAAGATAGCCAGATAAATTCCTTCGGCTTCTTTATATTGCTTGAGTCGGTAGTAGGAATGGGCCTTGATCAAGCTCAGGTTGACACTGTTATTAGGCGGCGCCTGTTCGACAAGTTTGATGGCTTCATTATACATGCCGGTGCTATAGGCGGTTTCAGCTGCAAACGCAATAATCTTGAGCGCACGTGGATCGGCTTGATAGAGTTGGGTATAGAGCAGCGAATACTTTATTAATTTATTAAGGTAGTCTGGATTCTTGCTGGTATCGCTTTTATACAAACTGGAGGTAAGGAGAATGGTCTCGTAGGCGGCATCTTTATTCAATATGATGTCGGAATCGTATGCCGCATACTCATAATGTTGCAATGCTTCGGCACTATTGTTGTGTTGCGCCAACAGGTCCGCATAGAGATAGTGAATATTGTCCTTGCGCGAAGTGGATTGATAATGTGCCAGGTAACGTTGATACCACTTGTTGGCATTGCTATAAGCCGCTTCCTGTTTTGCTTGACGATATTCTTTATGGAAAGTGCTTGCGGCGGCGATGATGTAATCTTTCAGTGCAGTCTTAACCTTGTTATAAACAGGCAGGTCAGTTGTGTGGCTTTGCCAATATTTATTGTCGGGATGATAATCTGTATACAGTGCATCTATAGCGGTGATGGCGCGGTTGCTGAAACCACTTTGTTGCCAGATATCGATAATTTTTAAATAGGCCTCGGGGATATGAGCGGACTTGGGATTGCCACTGATGAAGCGTTCTAAAGTGGCGACCGAATCATTGTAACGTTGTTGTTTTAAATAGATATCACTGACGCTGGCATAGCTATAATATGCAAATTTCAGATCCGGATTGGTTTTAAAATACGCATTGAGTTGCTCGGCGCCGCCTAAATACGAAAAACATAAACCGATGGCACGGAAATATTCATCAAATAATTGTTTTTGTGTATCCCCTAGCTTGGTGTACTCATCAAAATTATTGAGTTCAACCACTTTGGTAAAATCCTCAACTGCATCCTGATAGAATTCCTGCTTGAAACGCGCCCAGCCACGTTTATACAAGGCTTTTTCATAAAATAAATTATTTTTCTTCGACACTAATATGTCAGTGTAGAGGTCTTCTGCACGGGTATATTGTTTGGTGCTAAATGCCTGTTCTGCCAGACGGAATTGACTTTCGGCGTAATAGGTCGAATTTGGATATTTTTGTGCCAGTTTTTTTAACGTATCGATGGCTTTGTCGTAATCGCCACGCTGGTCATAGGCTTTGGCGAGCTGATAGTAGGCCCGATCATTGTCCTTGGCATTGGGATAATCCCGCAGGGAAACTTGCAACAGTTCGATTGTTCGGTTGAGCGATGCATCGTAAATTTTATCTTCGATAGCATCGGTACTGGAGTCAGCCTGGCCTTTGTTTTTTGCAAGCTTCTCGGAAAGGTCGAACTCAAGTTGTGCCAGGCGTTGCAGGGCATCCATGCGGGCCTTGTCATCTTTGGCAGCAAACTTCAGGTATTCGGCATAGGCCTGTTTAATTTCTGCTTCGCTCTTGGGTTTAACCGTGACAGCGGTATGCGTAATGCTGGTAGGGATGATATCCACATCACGCAAGGTTGCCCGCCTGGGTGGTGCACTGCAGGCAGCCATGCCGGTGAGCAGCGCCAGTAGTGTGACTGGAGCAAAATTATTATTTTTGCGCAGTTTCATTTTTATCCAATAGCCGTGCAATGCCGTAGCGAGATTGGTTCATATAATCCGTTAAAAATGCAATTCGCTCATTCAGGGCAGAATTGACAACCTCATGGAGAGCCTGCTGATAAGACGCCTGTAGCTGATTAAAATGTTGTTGTTGCTTGGCAGAGTCTGAACCAGCTACAAAAGGCTGTAATTGTTGCAGCAGATGGAAATTTGCAATAAACGCAGGCGGCACTTTATCGCTGACATCGATGATATTAAATTGCAAAGACAGTGTACCGTCAGTCATAAATGACAATTTTTTAATGAAATCCGCGGTTGGAAGTTGTTTGGCTGAATTGATGGCGTTGATTCGATTTTCATAATATTGCATGGCTTCGCTGTAACCAGCAGAGGCGGTGGAATGCTGATGCAGGCGCTCATAAAAATAAGGCATGAGCAGATAGGCTTCATCCACTGGCAGATCGAGCGCCTGGTTTTGTTTCAATATGCGTACGCCATTGAGTGCGCCGATATAATCTTCCTGGTTGGCAGCGGCGAGCGCGATACCCAGCAGGGCTTGATTGGTAGAGGGGCCCTTTATGCCAACACTACGGAAGGCATTGCGTGCATCACGATAATAAGATTGTTGTAGAAACGAATAACCAAGTATGGTGTAGAGGCGATCAGCCTCATCGTATTGTTGACGAATCCTGGGATTGGCCAACAGGTTGTTGATAATGATATGCGCATCCGTCCACCAGTCCTGGCGAATATCCGCTACGGCCATGTTTACCCGGGCAGATAAATAATAAGGCGAGGTGGCAGGAATTTTTTCATAGAGTACTAATGCCGCACGGTGTTGTTTGAGTTTTTGCAGGGCGATGCCCTGCATTAATAAAGCATGATGATATTTGGCCTGCGGCAAATCACCGGTGATTCCTTCGAGGCTGGCAAGGGTTTTGTCCCAGCTATTACGTAAGAAGTAATAATGGGCAAACAGATAGGCTACGTTTGCCTGTAATGCCTTGCCACTGTCTTCCTTGATCTGCTTGTGTAATTTGGTAGCGGTGGCCAGTTCATTCTGATTTAGCAGTACAGTGATGATGCTGATAATTTTGGGATTATCGATGTGTTGGGACAGCAACTTGCTATTGTGAACAATCGTCGCGACTGCATTAACCGATTGATCCTGACGCAGCAAATCCTGCACGGCCGCGTCAAGACTTTCTATCGATTTGTAACCGATCTGTCTACCCGAGTGGGCGAGACCGGAATAAAATTCCGCAGAGAATTGGCTGTAAGCCACATCGAGCTTATCGTAGCCCGCTGTCGCTGACACCGGCGCAGCGACAGCAGGTGTCAGCGCCTTGTTATGACGCTTGGCCGCATTGGCGGAAATGCCGATCATTAAAAAGATACAGCAAAACGCCAGCGATTTACCGAGCTGAGTACGACTATCCATGGTTGCTGTTAATAATGGTTAATGTTAATGGATGCCGTAGGTAAATTTACCATCGTCAGTGACACCAATATGTATTTTGCTTATTGCTTCGCTTTGCGACATCCTGGTCAAACATTCTGTGGCAAGTTCCGGTAACAGCGAGCGGCTCAGGATATTTTCAATATTGCGCGCACCGGTATCGACTTCCTGGCAGCGTGCCACGATGTGCAAGGGCACTTCTTCGTCATAGCTGAACGCGGCATTGTAGTGCGAACGCACGCGCTTGGCGATTCGATTCATGTTGATCAGGGTAATCTTCAACAGATTGTCATCATTTAATGGATAGTACGGAATGATGGTGGTACGACCCAGAAAGGCCGGTTTGAAGTACTTCAACAGTTGCGGCCGGAAATTATCCAGTAATACATCCGGTGCCGGCAGTTCCTCACTGGCAGCACACATGGCGCGAATATGCTCCTCAGCCGCGTTGGATGTCATGATGATCACCGTGTTACGAAAATCGATATCACGACCTTCGCCGTCACGGATCGTGCCTTTATCGAACAGGTTATAAAAAACATCCTGAACACCCGGATGGGCTTTTTCCATTTCATCGAGCAGTAACACGCTATAGGGTTTCCGCCGTACCGCTTCGGTTAACACGCCACCTTCACCATAACCGACATAGCCCGGTGGTGATCCCAATAACATCGAGACTTTATGTTCTTCCTTGAATTCGGACATATTGATGGTCGTGAGATTCTGTTCGCCTCCATACAGCATGTCAGCGAGCGCCAGCGCGGTTTCGGTTTTCCCGACGCCGCTGGGGCCGACCATGAAAAATACCCCGATGGGTTTACGTGGATCGGTGAGCCCGGCGCGAGAGGTGCGGATACTTTCTGCGATGGAATTCAGCGCATGCGATTGACCGATCACGCGTTTTTCGAGAGTCTCGTTCAATTTGATGACCGACTGGATCTCATCGGAAAGCATTTTACCGACCGGAATTCCCGTCCAGTTGGCGACGACCTCGGCAATTGCCTGTCCATCGACATTGACCTGAATCATCGGTTCTTCGCCCTGAATCGTGGTTAATTCATCCATCAATGCACGCAACTGCGCGGTGATTTTGTTGCGCTCGGCATCAGACATGGGATCGGGAAGTTTTTTCTCCTTGCGGGCCTCTGCTGACAGCGAGCGAGTTTGAAAATCCGCCTCGATTTGTTTTTGCAGGGCATGGATCTGATTCACCTTCTCCTGCTCTTTCAGCCATTGGGCTTCCTGAATCAGTAACTGTGCTTCGTAATGTTGCAGTTGTGATTTAAGCTCAGCAATGCGGTCAGCATTGTTGCCGTGCGTGGCATTTTCTCTTTCCAGTGAAGTGATATTGGTTTTGGTTTGGGTAATATTACGGCGGGTGTCTTCCACGGCGGCCGGTGTGGCACTTTGACTCAAAGCAACACGGGCACAGGCAGTATCGAGCAGACTGACGGATTTATCCGGCAGTTGCCGTGACGTAATGTAACGACTGGACAGATGGACTGAATCGACAATGGCCTCATCCATGATGCGTACGCCATGATGACTTTGCAGCATGGCTGAAATGGCGCGCATCATATTGATGGCTTTCTCTTCACTGGGTTCTTCGATTTTGACAACCTGGAAACGGCGGGTTAGTGCCGGATCACGCTCAAAATATTTTTTGTATTCGGCCCAGGTGGTGGCTGCGATGGTGCGCAGTTCGCCACGCGCCAGTGCGGGTTTAAGCAAATTGGCGGCATCGCCCTGACCTTCCTTGCCACCTGCACCGATCATCGTATGTGCTTCATCGATAAACATGATGATGGGTTGGGGTGAGGCTTTTACTTCTGCAATGACGGATTTTAAACGGTTTTCAAATTCACCTTTGACACTGGCACCGGCCTGCAACAAACCGAGATCGAGCGAGCGAACGCAGACGTCTTTGAGTGGATCAGGCACATCGCCCGAGGCAATGCGCAGGGCAAAGCCTTCGACCACCGCGGTTTTACCGACACCGGCTTCACCAGTCAGAATCGGATTATTTTGCCGACGCCGAATCAGGATATCGATGATTTGGCGAATTTCTTCATCGCGGCCCAGCACCGGATCGATCTTGCCGTTCTTGGCGTCGGCGGTGAGATTAACGGTGAATTTATCCAGCGCAGGCGTACTGGTGGGTGTACCACCTTTGCCGACAGCGCCGCCACTTGTGCCGACAGGTGCTTCGGCAAACAGGTTGCGCGATTCGGCAGTTGTGCCGACGATGCCCGTCACGACATCACGCAGTGATTCCGGGGCAATTTTGGCTAATTCGCCGGAGGTCGCTTCGGTGGATCGGCGCAGATTTTCATCGAGCATTAACGCAGCGAGAATGTGCGCCGAGGTGACCTGGGGATGACCGTATTCGACCGAAGCCAGCATCCAGGCGCTTTTGGCGATATCGACAACCGAGGGAGATAATGCCGGTGGACGTGTATTCCCGGATTTGAGGCGATCCAGTTCGCGATTAAAATCCTGCATCAGCTTGCCGTGATCCAATTTGTATTTTTGCAGAATCGCGCCAAGGTCGCTGTCAGATGATTCCAGCAGCTTCAAAAACCAGTGCTCGATTTCAACATTGTAGTGAGTGCGTGACAGACATAGCCCGGCCGCCGCTTCGAGCGCCTTGCGGGTTGTTTCGTTGAGTTTCCCCACCAGAGATTTCAAGTCGATAGTTATCATAGCTTCCTCGTTGTTATGCTATATCCATTTAAAACAGCTGCAGTATTATAATTTGATAGTGCCTACAGGCGACAATCTGTCATGCTGTGAATTTGCCGTCACTTTAACAAACATTCGCCACCTTGTTACAACAATTCTTGCCACAGATTTTCACAAAGCGATCTTTGTCATTAGAAAATTCGCCAATACCGCCGGCATGAATTATCCATTTATAGGTTTGGCCGTTAATTCTGGCGGTGCCCCCGGAATAGCAGGGCAGCTTTTCATAGTAAGGACTCGGGGTGGCTTCTTTTATATAGTTGGCATATTCAAAAAAATCGCGAACCTGCTTTTCTGTCAGCAAAAAACCCTGGCACACGGATACCAATGTTGTCTGATCGCCCAGTGGTTTACCAAGCGCTTCGATCTTGATGTTGGATATCCCCATATTGTGCTCATCCAGCGTGACCGAATCGATGCTGGAACAGCAGGTCAACATGCCGAACAGAACCAGACCGCCGAATATTTTGTATATAGACATCATCTGTGTGATTAAACCATTATCCTGTTAATAAATATTTTACTGGAACCGTCGGGAAGAAACAGGAATATCGACGGTTTCTTCACTGGTCGCTGCATTCGTCGTTGCGCTGGCCAGCCAGGTATTCCAACCCATTACCGGACTGTTACCTTTGCTCAAGGTAATGCGGGAGGGAATATGGCGGCGTTGAATCCGCATGATAAATTCATAATCATATTCAAAGTTAATATAAAACCGCACAATCTCATTAAGAGCGTTGAGCGTGACGGTGCCGGGTGCGAAGGTGTTCAGCTGCTGGCGGTTCAATGGTCCAAGAATAATGCGAATCTTGCCCTGGGCAAACCAGCCTTTGCGGCCCAGTAAAACGGATTTGCCCAGACAGTTGTTTTGGCCGCGCGGATTCGCAAAGCCGGGCAACATGGTGCGCACGTCATCGATCAAGCCCTGCCATTGGCCGATGAATTCCTGGATCTGCACGGGAATACTGAAATGGTTTTGCAGGATCTGCTTGAGTCCTATGGTGGACTTGACGCGACTGGAGAATAACCCGGCGTAATACAATAATGATTCGTCGTTGGTGTACAAGCGCTTGGTAAGTTTGCGCGTGCCCATGCCAATGAGCGAGAGCAGCACCTGGGTATGGCTGTCGTATTCGCTGCCCGGTAAAGGGTTGAGGCGGCGCCGTTCGTATTCCAGCGGTAAATTATATTTAACGCAGGCCTGGTAGAACAACGAGGTGGTGCGATGGTTGAATAAATCAAAAAAACTTTCCAGGGTTTTGTCTTTGGCTTTAAGGCGTTGCAATACCAATTCGGAATAGTGGTACGGCATAACACCTTTGCTGCCGGTGAGACCGATAAAATTAACTAGCATGTGCCATTGCCGCATCGTAGCGGTATCGCTGGAAGGTTTGATGGCACTGATTTCCGACGACGGGAAAGACAGGGATTGTTTGCTATGGAAGCGAACTGCCTCCGTACTCGGTTGCAAAAATCGCGCAATCGGATTTTTGGCAAAGTTGATTGCGCCCGGTCGCTGCATGGCGCTAAACCGCTCCAGCAGGCGCACCGCCTGTATAAACGAATAGTTATACGGCTTCTGTACCAGCTTGCCGATTACAGAAGTATCTTTTCGCCTGCTCGTGGTGGACATTTCTTTAAGTAGCCTTCTTTGCTTCTGACTTTCACCAGGACACGGGTAAAACTGTTAATTGAGCAATACACCGCGAAAAAGTGTTCCAGTACGGTGGCAAACAGATACACGCTGCTGCCGGTTAATAATAAATCATCCAGAGTTATTTCTATTTCAACACCACGGCACATCGTGGTGTGGCCATCGATATTCAATGGTGCGCTGATCGGCTGGGTACGGATCGCGCTGATGGCTTCAATCAGGGCGCGGGTTACCGAAGTTTCGCGGAAATCATATAAGCGCAGAATTTCCTTCATCGCCTGAGTCGCATCATCGCGGCCGGTTAACGACAGGAAATTGAGATTGAGATGTGAAATCAATCGCCAACGGGCGTGATTACGTAACGGTGGTCGCACGGTCAGTGTCGGTTTTAATAATAAACGGATTTTGGTGCACGGTGGCGAACTGTTGGCGCATTGCAGCCTGGGTTGATCCACAGTGAAAGGCAGTTTGCTGGGCAGATCACGGTTGCTGCAGGTAGTGGCAATATTCAGTGTGCGATCTTCGGGATAGACCGGATTGAAATCCAGATCGATCAGGTTGAGATAGGTATCCGTGCCTTCGTCGCGCTCGTAGATCCCCAGTTTGGCATTACGGCGGGCGGCGTACCAGAAGGCATGGCTGATCGTGTCGCGGTTATCATGATTGAGACCATAAAAAGGGTAATAGTCTTCAACCTCACCACCCGAGGTTGAGGCACTGACGTGGTCTACGGAATATACCTCGTAGCCGACTGGCCGGCGCGCATCAGGGATAATCTGATTTTCATGGCGGCTGTGGTCAAGTTTGATCGGGTCGGCCTTGTGTTCGAACAGATTCACGATCGGCGCACAGTTGAGCACAAAAGTTTGTTGTGTCACATTATGTTCAAGTTCGATATCGGCGCTACGCAAATAGACATATATATAGAGTTCTGACCCGGCATCCGCCGGCATGCGGTTCGCCAAACCGGCTATATCGAAGAACATGAATTTTTCCGGGAACACAAACAATTCGGTCAGCAAACGGTAACCCGGGAACGACGATGGCGGGTAGGGAAGCAGGCCGTCATCCTGACCAAAGCCAACCGGTTTGATGACATCCTGGCCGAGAAAAATCGGTGCAGTATCATTTTCCGAACGCGCCAGCACGACGTTGACACAATCCTTGAATAACATCTGATACAAGGGATTAATATATTGCGGTTGCCCTTTCAAATAGAAGCGCAGGCTATCGGGTTTGAGTTCAGCAAAATTAATCTGATCGGTAAATGTCTTTAACGAAAGTTTGAGTACGCTTTCCGCGCCACGAACCTTGGATGAGCCCGGTGTCGACAACGGCAGGCCGACTAACGATGCCGCACGCAATTCGACCGGCCACATTTCAGTCGGATAGATCGTCGCAAAGCGACAGAACTCACGCTGGAATTGTTCGGTGTCCAGCAGAGTTTGGCGCGGTATCAGATATTTGCCTTCGAGTTGTTCCCGATCCGGCTCAAACTGCACAATCGACATGGAAGGGATTGGCCGCTGATAGTGTGGAAACAGGACATTTAACAGCGCGTCACTGAGTTCCGGAAAATCATCATCCAGCTTGTGCTGAATACGCGCATTGAGATACGCAAAGCCTTCGATCAGGCGCGAGACATGCGGGTCTTCAATGATTTCGTCATTGATGCCGAGGCGGCCAGCTATCTTGGGGTGCTCTTTGGCAAATTCGGCACCCAACTGGCGAATAAAGGCCAGTTCTTTTTCATAATAACTCAGCAGCTCATCAGCCATGATTACAATTCCTGGTGGTAAAACGCATCATCCGCGTGACACTTCTTTTATCGTTACCGTGCGGGTAACGGATTCCAATATCGAATCAAATACCACGACTTCCGGCAACGGGTCGGCATAAATGGTGGCATCGATTCGAAACCGCAGGGTTCTGTCGGTAGTATCTTTGTTATCGACATAACTTACCGCCACCGACTTAAAGCGCGGTTCAAATTCACGCAGGGTTTGTTCCAGGCGTTTGGTGAATTCACTGCGCTTGTGGTTATCAATAATGTTTACTGTCGCCAGATCTTGCAAGCCATAATTCAATAAGGACTTATCCAGTTGCTTAAATTCTTCCGGTGGCGTCAGCATGCGATAACGCGTATTCAACAGTGTTTCCAGATCACGCTTGACGCTCTCACGCAATTGCTTTAATTGCTGATGATGGCCGAGTTCCAGTTCCGCCTGGTTATGCGGCTCATTATCAATGAGCCGATCGAGAATCGAAGGGCGTAGTTTCTTTTTTGAATCAATACGTGCCATTGTATCAGCCTACCGATGCCAGTTCGGTGACGAGTTCAAGCTCGGAAACCATGTGATCAAGTTGGTAGTGGGGCCGCAAATGAATCACACAGAGAAACTGCCCCGGCTTGTGGGGATGTTCTTTCACTTGCACAGCCGCTTCACGCAATGGATAACGCGCCTGTTCTTCCCACTCATAGTCTTCGCGACCGGTGGTGTAGTCGCTTAACCAGTTACGCAGGTACTCTTCGCAGGCCTCAGCCGTAATAAACGAACCGACTTTGTCCCGGATGATAATTTTAATGTAGTGGGCGATGCGTGAACCGCACAATACATGTTGAATCATCGCCGAGAGTTTGGCATTAACCCGTGCTTCATTCGTGCTGTAGGTTTTGGGTTGTTGCAAGGATTGATTGTTATAAAAAGCAGCATAGGTGGTGTCATAACACTGGCACAGCGGGATCACGCCCAATTCACTTAATTCACGTTCCACGGTATCGGTAATGATCACATCAGTGATCTGTTTGGGGGCGAGTTCCTCTGCATCCGTCTGGAAATAATCCACCGGCAATGATGCGACAAGTCCACCCGACAGTAAATTGCGTGGTACACCGCGGATGTGGCCAAACCAGCCGACGTTGGCAAATTCCCGTAACAGAATACTGCCAAAGGCATAACAGGCGTTGCCCCACAAATAATTACGCTGATCCTCGGCGGCACACTGTTCGGAAAAATAAATGCCTTTATAGCTGCCGGGACGAGCCAGGTAAGGACGGCGCATCAAAATACGTGGCACGGTAATGCCAATGAAACGCGAATCAAGTTTTTCCCGCAATGCATGCCAACGGATATATTCTGTTTGCTGGAAAATTTTTTCCAGATTAATCGGTTGGCCTAAACCGGAAAAATCATCCAGGCCGAACAGTTCACTGGATGCCGAAGTAATAAAAGGCGAAAAAGCCGCGGCAGCAATTTGCCCCAGACCTTCGAGCGTGGCGATATCATCATAGGGATGGGTTTCACTGGTGCGATGACTGATCTCGTAGTCACCGATAATGACGCCATACGGTTCGCCACCGGGTGTGCCATATTCTTCGCTATAAATTTTATGAAACAGCTGGCTTTGATCAAACTCCATTGCCCGACCAATATCCTTGCTGACTTCCGCCCAGTTGATATCCAGCAGCCGGATTTTAATATTCTGGCTGACGTCCGCTTGATCGACCAAAAACCACAGGCCACGCCAGGAGGCTTCCAGTTTTTGAAATTTGGGATGATGCAGGATGACGTTAACCTGATCATTGATGAGCTCATCGATATCCGCGATGGCACGATTAATAGCGATAGCTATATCGTGAATAGATTTTAACTGACGCCGCGGAACATATTCTTCCAGCCAGTAGCGTAACGCTTTGGACCAATCCGGTTCAGCCAGAAATTGCTGCAATGTAATGATATGAGCAGGCTGACTGAGTAGTTCTGCCAGAGACACAGCAGCAACACCGGAGCCCAGTCGAGCCGGAGTGGATGATGAGAGAGGTATTTGCATAACAGAAAGAAGGCGGAACGCGCTCGTCCGTGAGCTTGCGTTCCGCGTTATCTAATTAACCGGCTTTGGGAATATTCGCTACCAACCGCAGTGACGCGGTTAATTCTTCCATTTGCAGCCAGGGCCGCAACCAGGCAATCGCACTATATGCGCCAGGCTGGCCAGGAACTTCTTTGACTTCAATGGCCGCTTCGGCAAGTGGATAACGTGACTTCATATCCGCACTGGCACCGGGGCTGGCATTGACGTAGCTGGAGATCCATTTATTCAGCCAGGCTTCGGCATCAGAGGCTTCCATGAAGGAACCGATCTTGTCGCGCGCCATGACCTTGAGGAAATGCGCGATACGTGAAGTTGCCATGATGTAAGGCAGACGTGCCGAGATTTCTGAGTTTGCCGAGGCATTCGGATCATCGAACTTCTTGGGTTTTTGCGTGGTTTGCGCACCGAAGAACACCGCATAGTCGGTGCTCTTGTAGTGACACAATGGCAAAAAGCCGAGTTTGCTCAGTTCTGCTTCGCGACGATCGGTAATACCGATTTCGGTCGGACATTTCTGATCCAGATCGCCATCATCACTCATAAAGACATGACTGGGCAGACCAGTTACCTTGCCGCCACCTTCCGCGCCTCGGATGCTGGTGCACCAGCCATATTCGGCATGGGCGCGGGTCAACGTGGTCCCCATGGCATAGGCCGCGTTCATCCAGCAGTAATCATCATGTTCGTTCTTCAACTGACGGCCGCTGGCATCCACGTTGCCTTCTTCGTAATCGAAAGCTTCAATCGGTTTGGTTTGTTTGCCATACGGTAAACGCGCCAGGACATGCGGCATGGTCAGCACCACAAAACGGGAATCTTCGCTATCGCGGAAGCTGCGCCATTTGATGTATTCGGCGGATTCAAAAATTTTCTCCAAATCGCGGGGTTTGGATAATTCAGTAAAATCCTCAAAACCGAACATTTCCGGCGCGGCGGCCGAAATAAACGGACAGAAACCGGCAGCAGCGATATTGGAAATATTGGTCAGCAGATTGACATCATCCGGATGTGACGAAAATTCGAAATCGCCGATCATCGCGCTATACGGTTCACCACCGGCAATACCGAATTCACTTTCGTAGATTTTCTTGAACAACTGACTCTGATCGAATTCCACGGCCTTTTCCAGGTCCTTGGTCAGTTCTTTCTTGCTGATATTGAGCATGCGAATCTTCAGATCCGAACTGGTTTCCGAATTCATGACCAGATGATTCAGTCCACGCCATGAGCCTTCCAGCTTCTGGAATTTTTCATGTTTCATGATCGCGGAAAGTTGTTTTGACATGGCCCGGTCGATCGCCGCAATCGCCGCATTGATCGTCACAGTGAGATTTTTTTCCCACTTGACCGTGCCTTTCATCGCTTCACGGGTTAAGGTTTTTAACAGTTCCTCGGTTTCATCACGCGGGGTCTGTTTGGTGGCGGTAATCGCCTGTTCGAGGAAGCTGACTTCCTCTACCTGTGCTTCCTTAGTGCCAGCCTGTTCTTTCGTAGCCATTATTTGTCACCTTTATCTTTGCCATCACCTGCGTCAACACCCAGTTCCTTGGAGAGTGCCGACATGGAGTTGGTGCTGCTTAATACATCTTCGAGGATTGCTTCGAGTTTGTCAGAACGATCCGCCTTGGTGAGCAAGTCACGCAGTTTATTGCGGGTTTCCATCAGGGCTTTTAATGGTTCGACGTTCTCGACAATATTTTGTGGTTCAAAGTCTTCCATGGACTTGAAATCCAGCGCGACTTGCATCTGGCTGCCATCACCTTCCAGGGTATTATCGACCTTCATGGACAACTGTGGTGCAACGGTATTCATTACATCGTTAAAATTGTCGCGATCAATCTGGGAAAATTTACGGTCTTTGAGCGCCTTTTTGGTGTCGGTGTTGTCACCGGAATAATCGCCCATAACTCCCATCACAAACGGGATTTCCTTTTCGCTGGGTGCTCCATTGGTTTCTACATCATAAGTAATATGAACACGGGGTTTCCTTACACGCTTCAGTTTGTCATGGATACTATCGGACATGGTTTATTCCTCCTACTCGTTTCTTGAATTAAATATGCAGCATGACATCGGCAAATACTGCTTTACGGCCGGACAAAATGCGCGTCGTCAATGTCATGCTACGATTGGTCTTCTTTCGTTATAACGCCGGTTAATGAACTGTATGTATCGCGTGAATTGTTATCCGGAATCAATTCTTTCATCAAATCACCCAGTGACATCCTGCCCCATTTAACCGCTTTGTCGATGGCATAGGAAACAGGTGAATGAGGTTCAGTGGCGCGAAAAAATTGCGCAATATGATGCAATTGTGCAAAGGCATCTTCGCGGGTCTTGATGGGGCCGGAAGACGCCGCGTTGCGCACGCCGGTTGTGCCATCTGCAGCAGCATCTTCCGCTGATGCCTCGGTGGCAGCCACAGGTAGTTTGTGTTTGGCCACGTGGTTAATGACACCCAGTGTTTCGCGTAACAGATTGATAATATTGCTGGTGGGTGGTGAATGTTTGCTACCGCATTTTTCATCGAGCAACTGACTGATTTGCTGGTACGTTTCCAAACAACTATTGATATCATCACGTAGATCGACATAAAACGCTTCACTGGAAAGATCCACCGCCTTCTGAATATCGTCCAAAGTAAAACCAGCCTTGGAAATCTGATCTTTACGCGAATTTTCATCGCTGACGCGTTGGATATCGAGTGCCTGCTTGTACTGCCATAATGAGTACGGGCCAGGAGCTTGCCGTTCTGTAATATAAGTACTGCGAATCGGTGCCAGCAGTACACCTTCGGCACCTTCGCCATTTAAGCCGGAAATCGGTGCGGTGCGGGTTTCAATGCCATCTTCATCGGGTAGTGGGAACAAATTATCCCAGTAGCGTTCGATTAGTTGATGGAGTATGGCGAAGCCGTCGCGTAAACCTTGAAAACCGGCTTTACGGATCAATGCTTCGGTATACCAGCAAGTGACTTCCAAATCTTTGGCTTGTGTTTTCAGGATTGCCGGTGCGAGTTCCAGCACTTTGCGCCATTGTTCGTCGGCATCGGTACTGTTGCTGTCGAAAACATTCATGCGCTCGGCAGCGCGCGCCGCTTTGCGTGCATCACGTATCTGCGAATATTTTGATTTGGGAGAGACATCGCTACGGATGTCCGTTCCACAGGCATTGTCTGCCGTTATCGGTTGCAGGAAGCTATCGATATCGAGTAATAACGGCGAAGGCATTACGCATCCCTATTTTTATAGTTAGCGAGGAGTATGCAGTTGTTATGTATACGCCCCGGTTTAACAAACTCACCCATTCTCAGATCCCTTGCAGGTAATGATCTGTGACACAAGTACCAACGAAGCAGAAATTTGCCTAATCATTGGCTAATCACAACTTCGTCGAAATTCTTTATTTATTGTTTTAACTGTTGAATTTGTAACAGTTTATAAAGTAATCGCGTCTGGCTGTAAAGGCATCGGCAGCGGCATTATAAATAGGTCTTAGAAAAAATACTGTTTTCTTAACCTGTTAAAAAGTAAACATTTGTAAATTATTTTAGAATTAATCTAATTAGCGATGTTATTGAGCAAGTTGTGGACGACAGTGTGTAGTGCATCACAATTTAAGCGTAAACCCAATGGATATAGACATTATTAATATTATGTTAATTATGGCGGTGTGAATTTTAAAATCAGAATGCAGTTACAGGGCTGATATGTAACAAATTGTAACAATTCATGTTATGCGATTGCTTGGCTGTTATTGTGTCATTCAGCCCTGTATACTCAAAACAGAAATGTGATAATACTGATAATAATAGGGATTTAGATAAACCTCAGCGGATGGAATGAGTGCTTGTGTAGCTAATCGCCTTGACCAATACCGAACAATTTAGCGTTGCGCCCCTGTGCGACATCAAGCCATATATCCAGGATAGGTTGGCAAGAGTATGCCCATTGAGATAACGATAACTAAATCACCCAAAGACGTGAACAATAGCAAGGCCTGCCAGGTTTTTAATGAACAGGGCGGCACGATTGGTCGTGGCAGTGATAATGCCTGGATTCTGGAAGACCCACACCGTTATATTTCTTCCAAGCATGTCGCAATCAGTTATGAAGCTGGGCGTTACTATTTAACCGATATCAGCACGAATGGCACCTACTATAATAGCGGCGCGAATCCGTTGGGTAATGGCAATCGTGTGCCACTCAATGAAGGCGATCATTTTTCTCTGAGTGATTATGAATTTCATGTGAGTATTCGCGATGGAGCGAGTGCCGGTGGTTTTGATAGTCCGTTCGATACGCCATCCTTCGCAGGTAACGATACCGGTTTCGGCAAAAATTATGGCAATGCGATTCCACCTGTGCATGACGATCCTTTCGCCAATCCGTTTCTGGATGAAGCGCCGATGGCGGACACGCCCTATACATTAGCCAATGAAGAGACCGATCCACTTGCTGCGCTCGATAAGGCGCACCAGCGTTTCGATCATCAGGGTTTTCAATCCAATAATGCTTTTGCGCCGACGCAATCCGATCATGCCGACGCAATGAATCAAGCTGTCATCTGGCCCAGCGCAATTCCGGAAGATTGGGATGCAGACGGTGCCAGTACTCAAAATCTCAAATCGCCCCAACCTCCGATGGCAAAGCCGCTTGATGCAGCCCCGCGCGGTGCGGCGGATCTCATGTTGCGGCTGGACAGAGCAGAGCAGCGTAATCAGGAATTGGAAACCGAAAATACCCGTTTATTAAATGATATCGCGGTATTGCGCCAGCAAATAAAAAAATTGCAGGAAACCAAACCGGCAGCAACAGCCTCGCGCACTGGCCGGGCAGTGAATGCGCAAGATATGGCGTTAATTGAAGCGATGGGCCTGGCGAAATGGAATTTGAATGAGCAGAAAATGCTGGAAATCAACCAGGTTGTCGGTGAGTTGGTGCTTGAGACCATGGCGGGTTTGATGCAAGTGTTAGGCTTCCGCAAAAAAATCAAGGAAGAGTTTCGTATCAATGTCACCACAATTCGGCCAGTGGAAAACAATCCATTGAAATTTTCCGCGAATCTGGATGACGCGATGGAAAACATGTTTATTAAAGATAATAAAGCGTATCAAAAACCGGTCGAGGCAGTGCGCGAAGGTTTTCAGGGTATCGCGGAACATCAGGTTGCCGTATTGGCCGGCGTACAAGCTGCGTTTCGCGGTATGGTGGATCGTTTTGATCCCGAAGCACTGGAGCGGCGTTTTGAAAAATACCGTAAGGCCGGTGTGATCAAGGTAGGGCAGAAAGGGAAAAACTGGGATGCCTACAAGGAGTTTCATCAGGACCTGATTAATAACATCGATAACTCCTTCCAGCACCTGTTTGGTTACGATTTTGTGCAGGCTTATGAAAGTCAGCTGCAAAAACTGGCGATGTCGCGCAAGGCGGGCGGCTTTGGGAATAATGGTAACAACAATTGAATAAGGAATTAGTAATGCACTATGTGACTGCGGGCAGATGGTTAATGGTAAGCACATTGATTCTCACGCTTAATGCGTGTACGTCTCTCAATACCAAGGTTGGCAAAATGCTGAACCTGGATACGGATTTGAAGCTGACATTTAAAGTGGACGCGGATATCAATCCGGACGATCAGAAAACACCGTCACCACTGTTTATTCGCATGTACGAACTCAAGTCCACCAAGATGTTTGAGCGCGCCAACTTTCTGGACTTGTTTGAGCGTGACAAGGAAACTCTCGGTGCGGATATGATTGCCAAACAACGGCTCAAACGCATCAAGCCGGGTGAGAATACCGATATCAGTTTTGTGCTGGATGAAAAAACACAATTTATCGGTTTGTATGCCGAATTTTCTGAATATAAAAATGCTAATTTCAAGGTAATCATCCCGGTGGCCTCGCATAATGTCATCTCTTCATCTGCGACCATTCACATTGCGGGAAACTCACTCAGCATTCAGAGCCAGTAATTCGCAGCGGGGAGATTCATGGAGATAATACTTACAAACAGGCAGAACCCATGTCATTAGATAGTAAAGTAATTTGGTCAGAGGGGATGTTTCTGAATCCGCAACACTTCCAACAGCAGGAACGCTATTTTGAGCGTTATGTTAATGGCAAATGTGCGGCTTATGGGGCATACGGTTGGGGCGTGCATGAATTTGCCATCGATGAACAGTTATTAAAACTGGGCAAGATATCGGTCAGCAGTGCGCGTGGCGTATTTCCCGACGGTACACCGTTCAGCTTTCCGGAAAAGGATGAGCCGCCCGCGGTACTGGAAGTGCCACCCAATACGCACGACAAGATTGTCTATCTGGCTTTGCCGGTACGCAGACCCGGCGCAGTCGATGTGCTGACTGAAGAAGATAGCCAGGGCACGGCACGTTATTACTCCGGCAAACTGGAAACCCGCGATATCACCGTCGATGGCGGCGATGCGATAGTGATTAATGTCGGCAAACTACGTATGCGTGTCTTGCTCGAATCGGATGATCAAAGTGGTTATGTCTGTATCGGTATCGCGCGCATCTCTGAAGCACGTGAAGATAAAAATGTTCTGCTGGATAACCAATATATTCCGACCTGCCTGGATTGTGATGCCTCGCAACGATTGAGCGGATTTGTTTCCGAGCTGGTTGGTTTGCTGCATCATCGTGGCGAATCCATTGCCGGGCGCCTGGCGGACACCAATCGTGGTGGCACCGCAGAGATAGCCGATTACATGATGTTGCAATTGATTAATCGGTTGGAACCGCTGGTGAATCATTTGACCCATATGCAAGGTTTGCATCCGGCAACTTTATTTACTGAATCAGTACAGATGGCCGGAGAACTGTCCACGTTTGTCAGCAAAAACAAACGACCACCGGCATTTCCACCTTACCTGCACGATAATCTGCAAGCGACATTTGTTCCGCTAATATCGTCGGTACGGCAGTGCCTGAGCATGGTGTACGAACAAACCGCTGTGGCGATGGCGTTGGTAGAAAAGAAATACGGTATCCGTGTGGCGCAAATACCGGATCGCTCGTTACTCACCGGCGCATCGTTTGTATTGGCGGCTCGCGCCCAGGTACCGGAAAATACCTTGCGCACGCATTTACCGGCACAAATCAAAATCGGACCCGTCGAACGCATTCGTCAATTGGTGAATGCAGCCATGCCGGGAATTCCAATCAAGTCCATGGCGGTGGCACCGCGACAAATTCCCTATCACTCGGGTTATTCGTATTTCGAACTGGAACGCAACAATGCATTCTGGAAAGAGCTGAGTAATTCCGGCGGCTTTGCGGTGCATGTAGGTGGAGATTTCCCTGGTCTGGAACTCGAGTTCTGGGCAATCAGGCAGTAATAAATAGAGACAAGGAGTGAACCATGAGTTCAGATGAGTCGGATAAAACCGTATTTCGGCAGTCGCCCGGTGGAGGTCGTAAAGACAGCACTGTGATCCGGCCAATGCCTGGTCGACGTAGCAGTGCCGGTAATACCCAGTTACCGCAGCAAGGCGCAATGCCGGCGGCAGGGCATGCGCAATCCAGACCCGGCAGTGCGCAATATACTTATACTGATAATTACACCGGTCAATTCAAAACGGCGGAAGGCTTGAATCCGCTGGTGAACGCTGCCGGTATGTTGATCGCGGTGTTATGCAAATTACAACAAACCATGAGTCATCCCAATGTGGGTGGTTTGCATCAACATCTGGTCAGTGAAATTCGCAAGTTCGAAGCCCAGGCGAAAGAAGAAAACATAAAACCGGAAGTAGTACTGGCGGCACGCTATCTGTTATGTGTGGTACTTGATGAAGCGGTGCTCAATACGCCCTGGGGTGCGGAGAGTGCCTGGACGCAACGGACCTTGTTGAGCATCTTTCATAACGAAACCCATGGCGGTGAGAAGTTTTTCACGATACTGGATCGGATGCGCGAACGTCCCGCAGAGAATCTGGATATTCTGGAATTAATCTATTTGTTCCTGAGCCTGGGTTACGAAGGCAAATACCGCGTGGTATCGCGCGGTCGTGAAAAAATCGAACAACTGCGTGATGAATTGTTCAGATTGATACGTAACCACCACGGCAGTTACGAACGCACCCTCTCACCCAGCGGCGAAGGCCTGGGCAAGATCAGAAACACATTGACTGAATATGTGCCGTTATGGGTCATCGCCAGTGTCGTGGCGGGGATTCTGTTGTTGAGTTACAGCGGGTTTCGCTACTGGTTATACCAGTCGTCGACGCCGGTGGTGCAGCAGCTCGAAGCCATCACCGCGGGCGAAAAACTGCCAGCAACAAACCTCAATCAATAAAAATCTGAAAACAGCACGTGTGCGGGTGAGTCAATGAAAAAAATTCTCGAATTCTTCAAGAACCGGATTGTTATCGCCATCATCGGTCTGATTGTTTTGTCGTTACTAATCTGGTTTGTTGGTCCGGCGATTAAATTTGGTGAAAACAATACGGCCCCGCTAGGTGGTGAAGTCGCACGTCTTATCACTATTATGGTGATGCTGGTGCTGTGGGGACTGAATAATCTGCGCACAACGATGCGTGACAAGAAAAACAATGAAGAGCTGGTCAGAGATCTGCAAGTAAACCAAGCCAGTCCGACCGGCGGCGCCGTTTCCGAACAGACCTCGGAAGAAATGCATCAGATCGGTGAGCGGTTTGCGCAGGCCATGGCGGTGCTGAAGAAATACAAGTTCAAAGGATTTGGTTTTCGCAAAGGTCTGTATGAACTGCCCTGGTACATCATCATTGGTCCACCGGGTTCCGGCAAAACCACCGCGTTGGTGAATTCCAGTCTGGAGTTTCCGCTGGCAGATCAATTTGGCAAGGGTGCGTTACGCGGCGTTGGCGGAACGCGTAACTGTGACTGGTGGTTTACCAATGAAGCGGTGTTGATCGATACAGCCGGACGTTACACCACCCAGGACAGTCACAAGATTGTTGATAGTGCGGCGTGGGAAGGTTTCTTGGCCTTATTGCGCAAACATCGGCGGCGGCGTCCGATTAACGGCGCGATTGTCGCTATCAGTTTACAGGATTTACTGACCCAGACCGAAGAAGAACGTATCACCCATGCACGCACCATCCGTTCACGTATCGATGAACTGATGGATAAGCTGGAAATTCGCTTTCCAATATATGTCATGTTTACCAAGAGCGATCTGGTCGCCGGCTTCTCCGAATTTTTTGAAGATCTGAGCAAGGATGAGCGGGAACAGGTTTGGGGTATTTCACTGCCCAATGCACCCAAGGCACTGCAAACACCGGAATTTGATTTTCTTGAGACCGAATACCACAAGCTCATCAAGCGTATCTATGAGCGCGTGGTGTCACGCATGCACGATGAACGTGATATCAAGCGTCGCAGCGCCATTCAGGGTTTTCCGCAACAAATGGACAACCTGCAAAAGATCATTCAACATTTTGTCACACAGACTTTTATCAAAAATCGGTATCGTTATCAGCCGTATCTGCGCGGCATTTATTTTTCCAGCGGCGTGCAGGACGGTACACCGATCGACCGATTGATGTCGGCAGTATCGAATAATTTCGGTTTCGATCGGCAAATGATGCAAACCGGCATGCAGCAGGGCAAAAGTTTCTTTCTGGGACAATTATTTCGCAGTGTGATTTTCCCTGAATCGGAACTGGTGGGCTCGAATCGTCGCTATGACATGTTCATCAAATGGACCCAACGCGCCGCCTATCTGGGCTTGGCCGGACTGACCATCACGATGTTCCTGGTATGGGCCGGCAGTTTTACCCGCAATAAAATGTATATGTCAGAAGTCACCAAATACATCGCCGAGTTTAATGCAGAGAATAAACGCATCAGTGCGTTTTCCGATGATGCACGTGCGACCTTACCGGCACTCGGCGCCTTGGCCAAAGCCAGTGTCGTGTACGATCAGGAATCGCATCCCTGGTTAAGCAGTCTGGGTATGTACGACGGCAATGTGGATGCGGCCGCCAATAAAGCCTATCAAACCCAGCTCCGCAAACTGCTGATGCCCAAACTGGTGAAGTATCTTGAAACGGATTTGCGCCAGGGCAGCCAGGGCACGGATCTGTACAATACGTTCCGCATTTATTTGATGTTCAATAAAATTCCGCATTTCAACGCCGAGCAGATCGTGGCCTGGTTCAGCGCTGACTGGGATAAAAAACTCTCCGGTCAGGCTGATGTGCGGAATGAACTCAAGAGCCATTTGCATACCTTGTTGGCGCAGGCACCCGAACCGGTGACATTAAATGCTGATTTGGTTCGTTCAGTGCGTTCTGAGTTGATGCGTGTGCCAGTCGCGCAACGTATCTATAGCAGTATTCGCAGCGATGCCAGATTCAATCACCGCATCAATCTGCTGGAAGAAATGGGTGACACGATTCGTGCCGCGTACGTGGTTAACGATCAGGTGAATCAAAAGCTCAGTATACCGATCCTATATACCAAACAAGGTTATGACAGTGCCGATATGTCGGCTGACTCGGAAATGATCGCCACCATCGCGAAAGAGAAATGGGTTGTCAAGGATGAAGAAAATGTCATTGTAAATCCCGCACACTACGATCCCAAGGAAATCGCTAGCCAGGTCAAGGAGTATTATCTGGCCGATTATCGCGTGTATTGGCAGGGCTTGTACGATTCACTGGAAGTTCGGCCATTTGAAAATGTCCAACAAGCCAATGAAGTGCTATTGAGTCTGACCGATCCGGTGCGTTCACCGTTGTTGGCAGTATTACAGGTGGGCTCGAAGAACACGCAATTAACCAATGCATTGCTGGCTAATTTTGGCGAAGACAGCAAAGACAAAAATGATCCGAAGGCGAAATTAACCCAGTTGGCTGCAGCGCAGATTGAATTGACGCCGGTGGATAAACAGTTTCGCGCCGTGAATGTGTTAATGCGTGAAACCGCCAGCAAACCCGCCGCCATCAACGATACGATTCTGCGCATCAAGCAATTGCAGGAATTCGTCAACGAAATCGCCATCGCACCGGAACCGGGTAAAAAGTGTTATGAAGTCGCCAAGGCGCGTTATGCCGGCGGTGGTGGCAATGCGATTACCAATTTAACCACCTACGCGAAAAATATGCCGGAGCCATTAAACCGCTGGTTGACGGCAGTGGCGAATCAAACCTGGCGAGTCATGCTGCAATCCGCACACGGCTATATGAATAGCGAATGGCGCGCCCAGGTTTATGAGCCTTATATGCGCGGACTGGCCGGTCGTTATCCGCTGAATCCGTCCGCAACAGATGAAGTTGCGATTAATGACTTTACCGCGTTTTTCAAACCCGGCGGTACGCTGGATAAATATTCCACGGAGTTTATCAAACCGTTTGTTGATACGCGTAACAACTGGTCGAATCGCGGCATTGATAATCACAGTATCGGAATTTCCGGCGCGGCGATTGCACAGTTACGCAAGGCCAACGAAATCAAGACGGTGTTCTTCAGTGAAAATGCCGAAATACCCAGTCTTACCTTCCAGTTACGGCCCTATGAAATGAAAAAGACCGATGCGCGCTTCCAGATGGAGCTGGGGGATAAACGTATTTCCTACAGCCACGGACCAAAATTCTGGGAACCGGTCAAGTGGGCGGGCAGCGATCAATTCAATCGTGTGCGCATTGTGTTTGAGGATTTAAACGAGGAGCAATACGCGACAACCTATGAAGGTCCCTGGGCGTGGTTCCATTTGCAGGATCGCTCCCGCCTGACCTCTACCGGTAGTGCCAGTGTGTATCTGGTTACCTATAGTATTGTTGATCGTGGCAGTAATGCCGCCGGCAGTAACGCCCCGCCGAAGAGCTCGCACAGCGTACAATATGAAATCAAAGCCAAGAGTGTGATTAATCCATTCCATAAAGATCTGTTGGGTTCCTTCCGGGTGCCAGAGGGTCTTTGATGTTAGCGGCAGCGGCGGTCGGTGTGTACGGCAAGTTACCGATGTATGGTGATTTTGTGCAACGCAATTTACCGGCCAATTTTGTTGCCGGATGGGATGAGTGGACCCAGCATTTTATTGCCGGTTCAAAAGAGCAGTTGGGTGAGGCATGGCTGGATATTTATCTGACCAGCCCGATTTGGCGTTTTGTCATATCAGCCGGCATTATCGACAAACATGCCTGGGCAGGTATTCTGATGCCAAGTGTCGATTCGGTGGGACGTTACTATCCATTTGCGGTAGTGGTGAAACTGCCGGAATATGTTGCCTTGCTGGATTTTTTGGCGACGCAAACGGCCTGGTTTGATAGCGTGGAAGAATTGGCTTTGCAGGCGCTGGATGAACAAATGCAGCTCGATGAATTGGTCGAACAGATTGCGACTGTGGAGTTAAACTTTAATACAGGTTATGCGCGCAGTGGTGGCATGCCGGAATCGAATGCATTTCATATCGAAATGGAATTCGAAGAGCAGTCGCCGGGATCGGTTTATGGTTATTTGCTGGATGGGTTATTGGCAAAAACCTATTTAAGTTACAGCGTGTGGAGTACCCGCGGTTCAGAGCGAATCGCACCGTGTTTGTTCAGCGTGCAAGGCTTGCCACCGGTGAGTAAGTTACCGGCGATGCTGGATGGGCAGTGGCAACACTGGGGTTGGCCACAGCCATTTGGTTTGGGCCAGTAACAGAATATTAACGTTATGCGTGGCAAGAGTGCGGCGCAACAGTCGCGGTAGGCGACGGCAGAATTTTAAAAAAGTGCTATGACCGACATTACGATTAGGCGTCCGATACAGTGGTTGAGCTCGTCTGCAACAAATGTCGGTACTGTTCGCAGTATTAATGAAGATGCGATCCTGGCACGACCCGAAGTGGGCATGTGGGTCGTGGCCGATGGCATGGGTGGTCATGAGGCAGGCAATGTTGCCAGCAAGATGGTGGTGGATACGCTGGCTGAGGTCAATAACAGCCGTCATCTCGATGATTTCGTCACCAGTATCGAAAATCAGGTGCTGGATACCAATCACCGCCTGCTGGAATATGCGGAAATCATGCTCGACGGTCGCGTGGTGGGCAGTACCTTTATCTGTATGTTGATTCGCGGTCAGGTCGGCGTATGTTTATGGGCGGGGGATTCGCGCCTGTATTTATACAGGAATAACCAGTTGACGCGTATATCGCGGGATCACAGTCATGTTGCGGAGTTATTGCAGCAAGGTGCAATAACTCCCGAAGAAGCACTGGCGCATCCGGAGTCCAATGTGATTACCCGCGCAGTGGGTACCAGCGAAGAACTCTATGTGGATATCGAGGTGTTTAGCGTGCAACTGGGGGATGTGTATCTGTTGTGCAGTGATGGTTTGTACAATGCCGTTGCCAATGAAGATATTGAGAAGCACCTGCTGAATAATTCGGTCGATGCCAGCGTCAACGGACTGATTGAGAATGCATTGCAAAATAATGCTTCTGACAATGTATCGGCGATCGTGATTAAGGGCACGCGCCAGGAAGCAAGCTAACGGTATGCAACACTCGCGCACATGAATAATTCAGACGACAACGGCTCGAAAAATAAAAACGGTCGCATAACGAATCCGGCCGATACGTCGGCGCGCCCGGATACCGCCGATCGAACCTTGTTTCGCAATGCGAACCAGACCCGTATCGATCCGCGTAGCAAACAACCACAGCAACCTGCACGTGCACAATCCCCGGCGGATGTGACCCGTGCGCGGCCGGTGCCGCCGCAGGGCGGTAATGATGCAACACGGGTCCGGCAACAACCCGTGACTGGTAAACCTGCGCCCGGCGCGGCCGCGGCCAATGTCTTTGCCAGCAACAACGGTGAAAAACTGCATATCCTCAAAGGCCGGTTTTTACTGGAAAAGGTTCTCGGTGTCGGTGGCATGGGAGTGGTGTACAAAGCCAAGGATCGCAACAAGATCGAGGCGCATGATCGTGACCCTTATGTTGCCATTAAAGTATTGAGCGACGAATTCAAGGCACATCCGGAATCATTTATCGCCTTGCAACGTGAATCGCGCAAAGGCCAGCGTATTGCCCATCCCAATGTCGTGAAGGTTTACGACTTTGATCGTGACGGCGATGTGGTCTTCATGACGATGGAATATCTCGAAGGCCGCCCGCTGGATCAGATCATCAAGCAATACAGTTCCACCGGATTGCCGCGCGATGACATCTGGACGATTCTCAAGGATATCTGCTCGGCGCTGGCACAAGCGCATGGTGAAAATATTGTGCACTCGGATCTGAAGCCCGGCAATATTTTCATCACCAATAACGGCATCGCCAAGATTTTCGATTTCGGTATCGCCCGCGCCGTGGCCAATATCGATCGACACAGCGGTAAAACCCAGGATAAAACCGTTTTCGATGCCGGTACGCTGGGCGCATTGACGCCAGCCTATGCTTCATTGGAAATGCTGGGTGGCAAGGAACCCGATGTGCGTGATGATATTTATGCACTGGGTTGTATTGTCTATGAAATGCTGACCGGTGAGCATCCGTATAATCGAATTCCCGCCGATGAGGCCTGCAAGCGCAAACTCAGGCTCAAGCGCATTACGGGGATCAAAAATCGCCAATGGAAAGCCATCGAAAAGGCCCTGGCCTTCAAGCGTGAAGACCGTGTTGCCACGGTTGCGGAATTCGAGCAACTCATGTTGCATGTGCAGCCGCGTTCCTATTTACTGGGCGGGTTGGGCGTGGTGATTCTGGTGTTGGCCGCTGCTGCAGGATACTTGTTTATAACCGGCAACCAATCGCAACCGGCACAGCAAACCATGAAACTGGATGAGATTGAATTCAAGATAAAATACGATATCCATAAACAGAAAATCGAAAAACTCATGGCCGAACCCGTATTTACTCCGGGTTGGGAAAACGATATCTGGGATGAGGTCAAGGCACTGACCGATTTGTTATCAGGACGACCGGATGACTGGCTCCAATCGGTAACCCAAAAACTGGCGGATATGTATCTGGCGAGAATCAAAACGCTGGCGGATAACCGCGAGTATGCCAAGGCACTGGCGTTGATCGACAACGCCTACCGTTATGTCAGTGATCACCGCATTCTCGACGCAGAAAAAAGTCGTCTGGCTGATTTGATGAAGCAGGACAAGGATCAAAAAAATCGCCAGGTCGAAATCAAAACCCGCGATGATCAAAGTAAACAGACCAAAGCCGATGAACAAAAACGTATTACCACGCAATTTGATTTGGCCTACCGTAATGTCAAGGATCAACTGGAATGTCGCTCGCGCCTGAGCATGCGGGATTTCGGCATTGCGGTGGAAAAGCTCCGCTCGCTGGATTTACCGCGCTACGCGAAGCTGGAGAATTCAATTATTGTGACACTGGCCGGCTGTATTACTGAAATCGGCAAGAGTAATCCGGAGAGTGCGCTGGAATCAAAGAATTACGCCTTACGTATCTTCGGCGACAATACGCTAATCAGCCGCATTGAAATCAAACCGCGTGATGCCTGCGATGTTTCCATTGCCGGTATGGGCGGGCGCGGTGAGCGTGCCGTCTGTCGCGACAAGTTGTCCGGTGTCGGTAATGGACCAACCATGGTCGTAATCCCCGCCGGTAGTGGTCTGGCCGCGTTTGCGATTGGTAAATATGAAATATCGGTGCGTGAACTCAAACAATACTGTGACGCCAGCAAGGAATGCAGTAACGTTGGCGGCGATGATGCCAACCTGCCCGTGACCAATGCCGGTATCGCCACGATTAAAGGTTATCTGAAATGGTTAAGCCGTACCTCGAGCCAACGCTATCGTTTACCAAGTAAAGCCGAGTGGGTCTATGCTGCCAATGCCACCAGCAAGTCACATGATCCGAATCGCAATTGTCAATTGAATACGCGAGGAATAGAGAAAGGCGGACAGCTTGTCAGGATCAATACCGGTGTGCAAAATGGCTGGGGTCTGGTGAATTATCTCGGCAACGCCCAGGAGCTGGTATATGACAAGGATTTATCGCTGTTGGCCATGGGCGGGTCCTATGAGGATGCGATGGAAAAATGTGATGTGCGATCGGCCAAGCCGCATAACGGGAATGCAGATGCCGTTACCGGATTCCGCATTGTGCGGGAACTGGTGAAATAATGACAACCGGAATCGATTCCTATGCAGCGCAACTGCGGAAGTTAACCGAGGATTATTACAATCAGTTAATATCCATGCAGGATTACCGGCAACAGCGCAAACAGATACTGGATGAAATTGATGCGGAATTTAATCATAACAGCAGGAATGTCAGTGAGAAGGATTTTGTATCTTAACAGGGTGTTCGTTTAAATAATTAGCGAGTAGAAAATGAGGGTGCTATGGAAATAATGGAGATCGTAAAATTCTATAAATTGGGCGGCTGGTTCATGCACCCGATTTTATTCGTATTCGCCGCCGGTCTGGCAATTGCGTTGGAGCGGTTTTTTTATCTGGTAAAAACCAATCGCGCCACCAATAAAATGTGGTCGCAATTGGCGCCAATGTTCAAGGCCAATGATTTGCAACGGGTGTTAAAACTCGTGGAAAATCTCAACACGCCACTCGCCATGGTATTGGGTTATGGTCTGGCCAAACACAGCGCCAACAAAAAACGCGAAGTGGTGGAATCGGCCATGCAGGAAGGCATGATGGATGCAATGCCGGATTTGGTGAAGCGCACCCACTATCTGTCGACCTTCGCCAATATCGCCACCTTGCTGGGACTGTTGGGCACTATCGTCGGCTTGATTCAGGCGTTCACGGCAGTGTCGACTGCGGAAGCATCAGAAAAGGCCAATCTGTTATCCGCCAGTATTTCGGTTGCGATGAACACCACGGCGTTTGGTTTGATTGCGGCGATTCCGTTACTGCTGATTCATTCCTACCTGGTCACCAAAACGGCCAAGATTGTCGACAATCTGGAAAAAGCCGCCCTCAAGGCGCTCAACCTGATGATACGGGATTAAGCGCGGAAACCTATCGTTATGAAATTTTCTGGCATGAAATTGCTCAAACAGGCCGACGAATTAAACATCGTCGCCTTTATGAACCTGATGGTGATTCTGGTGCCGTTCCTGTTGATCACGGCGGTATTTTCCGAGATGACGATTCTGGAACTGAATTTACCCAAGCCGGGTAATCCCGATGATCCGCAGAACCAGGTCAAGTTACAGCTGGAACTGGTGTTGCGCCCAGGCAGTTTCGATGTGCGTGATGGGAATGTCGGTCTGATCAAAAGTTTCAAGCGCAGTGATGGCGCGACCAACTGGAATGAATTCAGCAATTTCCTGCTGGATATCAAGCACCGCTTTCCGCAGGAAGAAAATATCACGTTGTTGATCGAACCTTCCATCGATTACAAAACCTTGATCGCCGTGATGGACCATGTGCGCAGTGCCGATACCGTGAGTGGTTTATCCGTGGTGACGGAACCGTTGTTTCCAAATGTCTCGATTGGTGATGCGGCGCCTTTGGCTGCCACCGTCGGCAAATAATCTATTCTGTAGAGCAGTTGATAATGAAACGATTAAAACTTACCGGCCGATCCAAACGGATGCAGCATTTTCAGGAGCTGAATAATAAATCCGAATTGAATCTGGTATCGATGATGGATATTTTTACCATCCTGGTGTTCTTTCTACTGGTGAGCTCAGGCTCGCAGCAATTGCAGGGCAGCAAGGACATGAAGCTGCCAACCTCAATTGCCAAGAAAGTTCCACAGGAAACCCTGGTTATCTCGATCACCAAGGATAGCCTGCTGGTGCAGGGACACGCTGTCGGTAAACTCACGGACGTCATAACAGCCAGTGAGGCGGGGTTTACGCCATTGGAAACCGAATTGAAATTCCAGTCGAGCAGAACAGTATTATCCAACGCACCGGCAGATGCAGCACGCGCCGTGACCATCATGGGTGACGAAACCATTCCATACCAATTGTTGCGCAAGATCCTTACGGCCTGTCGCAATGCCAATTACACGCAAATTGCCTTTGCGGCGTATCAGCAATCCAAGAGTAAGAAATAAATGACTGCGCTGGTATATGAAAATCTCGCACTAGGTTGGCGGCCGGAAGGCAAAACTGATCATACCTTTAATATTATTTTCACCATCACCCTGGTGTGCTTTGCTGTTGCCAGTATTCTGGTGAGTTCCGTGCAACTACCGGTAGAGAAGCGCCCGGAACGAATTGTTATTCCTGAACGTGTCGCAAAATTTATCACCGAAAAACCCAAGCCCAAAGTGGTCGAACAACCCAAACCCGAAGTAATCCCCAAGACGTTGCGGCCCAAAACCGAAGAACGCAAACCGCTGACCAAGGAAGAGAAAAAAGCACGCGAGAAAGTCAAGAATACCGGCTTGCTGGCATTGCAAAAAGAATTATCCAGTCTGGCGAATACCGCTGATGTGGAGATGGTGAATAAACAAATTACCAAAGGCGGTGCCGACGCCAAGTCTTCAACGGTGAACACTGCGATCCTGATGGCTAATGCCGGTAGCGGTAGCGGCGGTGTCGCCGATAATCGCTATGTCGCCAGTGTCGGTCAGACCAAGCTGGAGCAAGGTGGCCAGGGTGTTGCAAATACCTTGCAGAATAAAGCGGTGCCGAACAAACCCAAGGCAACAGAGGGTAGTGGTAAACGCAGTGGTGGTTACTCACGTACCGAAGAAGATATCGCGTCTATCATGGATCAACACAAGAGCGCACTGCATTCACTGTATCGCAAGGCGCGCCGCAATAATCCCGGCCTCAAAGGCAAGATCATTCTGGAACTCACCATTTTACCCGATGGCAAGGTCGCCAGAATCGTTATCAAATCCAGTGAATTGCACGATGCCGCGCTGGAGGAGAGCATCATCGCGCGCATCAAACTGTTTGATTTCGGCACGCGCTCGGGTGGTTCGCTGACGGTCACGGTACCGGTGGAGTTTTTACCGTCGTAAATGCTGACTACGTCACAGTGATACATGATTTCACAATCTGTAACAATTAGCGCAGCCATATCGGCTAAAAGCAGTACAATTGTCTGATTATTAAGTTAAAAATTCGTGTTATGTTATCTGTCGGGTGAATAAGCACAATCAGCAACTTATAATTAGAATAACCGGACAGGGAGGTTGGAACCATGAGCATTATTGAAGACAGTTTTGGCCACGCCTACCGCTTGCACTTGCCCGACGACGCACCGATACCGGTGCCGATCGAACCCAAAGAATTTAACGATCCGTATCAGACCTGGCGCTTTGTCAGTGATCTGCGCGTGTCCAGTGAACACTGGCGTAACGTCGTTTATCTCGCCGATGGCAAATCGCCGCAGCGTTACATGAATGGTAATGATCTGCGCAAGGCAGTGAGCTCGTTATTGTTGCAAGGCCGAATCAAACTTTATCCGGTCGATCATCTGGCGCCGCAGAGCAAGGCGCATGAAGACGCGCGAATCGACACGGGCAAAGGCGAAGCCTACCGAATCATTCATGCCAGCAAGTTATTGGTGAATCCGCATCATGATGTCATGCAATTTCATGAACATCAGGATGCCGAGCGCTTTTTAAAATCGAATAATATTTCCGCCGAGCACGCCGACGCGCTGCTCGCGACGCTGCCTCAATCTCCGCTGGATAAACAGCAAAACACCAACGGTCATGCCGCACTGGTGAACGCCTTGCTCGCCGGCAAACTGGCCATCGTCAAGGAAAAACCCGAACTCGGTGCTTCCGCAGAAGGTGCCGGTAGCAGTGCCAAGGCCGAAGCGCCGGCGCAAACCAAATCCGCGACGCTTGGACCGCATACTGCCGGTGGTGGAGCGGCGGCACCGGCGGAATCAGCCAAAGCAAGTAAAGATGTCGCCAGCAGCGACAGTAAAGGTGTTCCGCCCGAAAGCAAATGTACGACCGAAGGTGAACCGATCAGCATGACCAGTGGCGAAGAATTATTGTCACTGGATGATTTTGCGTTAGCGGGTCCAATCCCGTTTATCTGGAAACGCACCTATCGCACCAGCACCAGCGCAACCGATAACGGTCTTGGTTATGGCTGGGTGCATCCCGGCCCGGCCACGTTAACGCTGCATGCCACCACGGTGGAATTGCTCAGTGACGATGGTCGCAGCGTAAGTTTCAAACGGCCGCAGATCGGTAGCAAGAGTTTGCAACTGCACGAAAACATGACGCTCGTTTACGAAACAACGGAACGATTTTTATTAGTGCAACCCGGTCAGCCGACCAAGGTATTCGATCGATTCAACACCGTGCAGTTTCGGTTAAGCCAATGGCGGCATAAAGCCTATGCGGCCGAGTCAGCGCAGGGATTCGTGTTGGACTTTAACTACGATAACAATGGCCGACTGCAACGCGTGAATGGCAACTGGGGACGCGGCCTGATGATCGAACGCGCCACGCAAGGACGCATCGCGGCGATCTATCAAACTGCCCATAATGGTGAAAAACTCGAACCGGCGCTGGCAAGTTATGACTACGATCACGCCGGCAATTTGATCGCCCACCGCAATGCCGCCGGGCACGGTGAGACCTATCAATACAGTAATCATGTGATCACCCAACGCACGCTCGCCAGCGGGTATGCGTTTTATTTTGAATGGGATCGCCTCGACGCACAGGCCAAGTGCTTGCGGCAGGCGGGCGAGCACGGCAATTATGCCTATGAATTCAAATGGACTCCGGAAAACCGCCGCAGTGAGGCGACCAACAGTCTGGGTTACACCACGCGGTATCGCTATAACCAGTTCGGCTTGATTACTGAACGTGTTGATGCCGAAGGTCATGCCCACCTCAAGGAATACAATGAGGCCGGACAAGTCATCAGCCAGATCGATCCGCTGGGGAATCGCAGCGAATTTCTCTACGACGAAAAACAACGCGTATTACGCGCGACCAATGCACTGGGTCAACGCACCCTGCATAGTTACAGCGGTGATGAACTCTCCAGCATCATCGATGCGGCCGGACAACGCTGGGTTCGCGAAGTCAACGCACAGGGCTTGCTGGAAAAAATCACCGACCCACGTGGCGCCAGCACACGCTATGAATATAACCACCATGGCCTGCTCAATCGCGTTATCGATCCGGCCGGGCGTATTACCGGCTATTTCTGGAATGAGCGCGCTGAACTGGTGCGTGAAGTCGATCATCTCGGCAACAGTCGCCACTATGAATACAATAGTTGGGGACGTGTCGCGCAGGTGATTGCGCAAGCGGCCGGGCAGGCACTGGAGCATGCACGTCAAGGTGCAACGCACTATCGATACACCCCCACCGGGTTGGTAACCGCAGTCAGCAATGCCGGTGGTGTGTTAGCCAGCATGACCTATAACGAAAACGGCCAGTTGACGCAGTACACCGATGCGCAGGGCCGCACCACGCAATATCACTACGCCGACAAACTCAGTCAGCCCACCGAGCGCATCGATCCGGCCGGACAACGTATTCGCTATGAATACGATACCGAACGCAATCTCACCGCGCTGATCAATGAAAACGGTGACAAGTATCAGTTCTTCTATGACGGCAATGAACGGCTGATTCGTGAGATCGGTTTCGACGGTCGGGAGCAGCAATATAAATACAATGCGGCCGGGCATTTGATCGAGCATATCGATAGCGGCGAAGTAATTACCGAATTTGAACGTGATGCGCTGGGGCAGTTGAATACCAAGATCAGCCGCCGTGTCGGTGATGCGAGCGATGCGCAGATCGAACGGGCCCGTTATCAATATGATCCATTGGGCCGTTTGGCCGAAACATATAACCAACATCAATATCTGGGTTTTGAATACGATCCGCTGGGCAATATCCTGCGCGAAAGTCATTTTGATTTGAATGAAAAACACGAACGCCTGCTGCACAGCGAAGAAACGATCAGCCATCGCTATAATACGCTGGGCCAGCGCACCTTCACGCAACTGCCCGATGGTCAGAGCCTGCAATACGATTACGATGTCAGCCTCGGCTTCCGCTCCGTCGGCATCAACAACCGCATCGTCACCACCGTGCAGCGCGACAAACTCGGCCGCGAAATCGCGCGGCAACAGGGCGAGCTGTCTACCGCCACCGAATACGATCCGCAAGGCCGACTGAGCAAGCAATACGCCAGCAATGCCGAGCAAAAATACAGCCCGATTCAGCGTGAATACGGCTACGATGCCAGCGGTAATCTCAATTTGTTTAAAGACGGCAGCGACGAAACCAAATACGTGTACGACACGCTCAACCGCATCAAGCTCGCCGCCAATGGCAGTCCGGAATTTTTCGACTTTGATCCGGCGGGCAATCTGGTTTCCATCAGCAATCGGCCCATCACGACACCGGGCAAGGTAGTGGGTAACCGTTTATTGCTGCAAGGCGATAAAAAATTCGATTATGACGCGCGCGGCAACTTGATTCGTGAAAATCGCGGCAAGGCCGGTAGCCTGCAAACCGAATTCACCTATAACCTGCTCAATCAGCTGGTGCGCGTGGATACCAACAACCTGCGCGAGACCGTGCAATATAAATATGATCCGCTGGGTCGGCGCATCGAAAAAAGCGATGCCTTCGGCGACACCCGCTTCATCTGGTGCGACAACCTGCTCGCGCAGGAAATCCGCAACAACATTAAAAAGACCTACGTCTACGAACCCGGCAGCTTCCGGCCGCTGGCACAGGTGCAGGACGACGAGATCTACCACTACCACCTCGATCACCTCGGCACCCCGCGCGAACTCACCAACGAAGCGGGTAAAATTGTCTGGAAAGCCAAATACAAAACCTATGGCAACCTGGCGTTAAAAGAAGTCGACGAAATCGAAAACCACCTGCGCTTCCAGGGCCAGTATTTCGACGAAGAAACCGGCCTGCACTACAACCGCTTCCGCTACTACTCACCCGATACCGGGCAATTCATCAACCAGGATCCGATTGGGTTATTGGGTGGGTTGAATAACTATCAGTATGCGCCGAATCCGATCGCGTGGATTGATCCGCTGGGGTTGAGTTGTAAGGAAGTTGATCAAATACAAAAAACGGTATTTGCAGGCCATGGTTCAATTGATCCAAATGTACAGCATGTTGTACCTGAGGGTACAAGTTTAACTGTATATTCATGGGATGGAGCAACTATCACAGATGATTTGGGACAAGCAATAGAAGCTGGTAATGTACCTTCACATGTATATAGAAAAAAATATACAGCTGGAGACACTGTGCCAGGGTACGTATTGCATGCAAATTGTGGAAAATTAACAATTGATCCACAATCCAGACAAGTAGCAAAGGATACACCTATAAACGAATTATTAAAACCTAATATGGGTGATACACATTGGGCGGCTTGTACATATACGTATGGCCATCCTAATTCAAATGTGATACATGATGCCGATGGTATCTTTAAGAAAGAAGGTGTAAAAATATCTAAGTTTGATAATGGCGCATGGGAAGAAATTACTTGATATGTATATATACAAAAAATCAG
>JAHECZ010000060.1 GCA_024641475.1 Gammaproteobacteria bacterium | reverse complement strand
TGAATCGTCTGGAGCAGATACTGGCGCGAGGTGAATGGGATGATTCAACAATACACGAAGGGTTGGTCGGTGATACTGATGGCCATGTTATTGAAGCAACGGCTCACAATGTGTTTATTGTTGAAGCAGGGCGCCTGGTCACCTCCAATTTGCAATTCTGCGGAGTTGGCGGAGTAATGCGTCAATGGATATTGGATAACGCGCCAGAGTGGAATATTCCAGCCGAGATTAGTGATATCACCTGGGAGCGACTGCAACTGGCTGATGAAATATTTCTATGTAACAGTATTCACGGTGTATGGCCGGTACGAAAATTTGAAGAAAAATCCTGTCCTCTTGGCCCTATTTCGAAAAAAATCAACCAGGACTTTGAAAGCTGGATGCGACAATCATGATGCGAATGATGAAAACATTTGGGATTATGTTCCTGATTGCCGGGCTGACCGGTGGTGGCTGGCTTGTAAAAGATATGCGTGATTTCCTGTTTCAGCCCATTCCTGTGCCGGCAGACGGATTCAGTATCGAAGTTAAACCTGGCGCCAGTCTGCGCAGAGTGACAAATCAGTTGGCTACACAGGGGCTGCTGCATAAACCGCATTACCTGGTCTGGTATGCACGCTGGTACAAGTTAAACGATCGCATCCATGTTGGTGAGTACGTTATTGAGCCGGGTGATACACCAGCATCTTTATTGGATCACATGACGCAAGGCAAAGTTATTCAATATGCTATAACGATTGTTGAAGGATGGACTTTTGAACAATTGCTGCAATCGATACATGCGAATCCCTATTTAATTCACACCTTGCAAGGTCTTGATGGCACGAATGTCATGCAACGCCTGGGCTATCCCGGTATATATCCTGAAGGCCAATTTTTACCCGATACCTACCAATACCCGCGGGGAACGACGGATGCCGCGTTTCTGCAACGCGCATATAACGCGATGCAAACCTATTTATCGCAACAATGGCAGCAACGCGATGTTAGCATTGCACCACGCACACCTGCCGAAGCATTGATACTTGCTTCGATTGTAGAAAAAGAAACCGGCTTGGCCAGTGAACGTCAGGCAATCTCCGGCGTATTTAATCGACGCCTGCTCAAGCGCATGAAATTGCAAAGTGATCCCACGGTTATTTATGCCATGGGGGAACGGTTTAAAGGCAATATTCGCAAACGCGATCTTGATATCGAAAGCCCGTATAACACCTATCGCGTTTATGGTTTGCCACCGACACCGATTGCGCTACCTGGCAAGGCCGCCATTGCGGCCACGTTGCACCCAGACAAGAGTGCCGCACTCTATTTTGTTTCCAAAAGTGATGGCACTGGCCACAGTCATTTCTCGGCAACACTGGAAGAACATAACGATGCCGTGGTTAAATACCAATTGAAGGGCCGCAAACGCCATAAATCTGCAACAGGACAAACAGCACCATCACCATGAGGCAAATCGGCAAATTTATCACCATCGAAGGTGGCGAAGGGGTAGGCAAAAGCAGCAATATTGCGTTCATTGCCGAATGGCTGCGTCAACATGGCAAAGATGTCATTGTCACACGTGAGCCAGGTGGTACACCATTGGCAGAGCGTATCCGCCAGATCCTGCTAGATAAAACTGAAACAACCATGTGCAGTGATACAGAGTTGTTACTGATGTTTGCAGCGCGCGCCCAACATATTGACGAAGTGATTCGGCCAGCAATTCAAAATGGCCAATGGATCGTTTGTGATCGATTCACCGATGCGACTTATGCATACCAAGGCGGTGGGCGTGGTGTCAGTCTGGAGCGCATTGCGCTACTGGAAACCTGGGTACAAGGCAACTTGCGACCCGATTTGACTTTTTTATTGGATTTACCCGTACATCAAGGTATGCAACGCGCCAGCAATCGCAGTGCCCCCGATCGGTTTGAACAAGAACAGGCCGAATTTTTTGAGCGTGTTCGCGCATGTTACCGGTTGCGTGCCACGCAAGAACCGACGCGGTTTCGCGTGATTGATGCCGCCCCCGCATTGCAACAAGTACAGGCTCAAATAGAGCAGGTACTGCACGCGATTGTATAAGGATTCTATGTTTCCCTGGACTCAGCCACTTTGGCAACAGTTACACGAGCGGGTGCGGCAACAACGCTTGCCACATGCCATGCTGTTGACTGGTCCTGCCGGGGTCGGCAAGCAGCAGTTTGCTATCGACTTTGCGCAGAGCCTGCTGTGCGAATCCGCTGATTCGCTATCGCAACCCTGTGGCAAATGTCGAGCCTGTGTACAATTCCAGGCCCAAACTCACCCGGATTATCATTGCATTAGCCCCGAAGCGGAATCGCGGGTCATTAAAATCGACCAAATTCGCCAATTACGGGAAAATTTAAGCCTTGCCAGTCACCATGCAGGCTACCGGCCTATCATAATTAGCCCTGCGGAGGCATTAAACCAGGCGGCTGCAAATAGCTTATTGAAAACATTAGAAGAGCCGCCTGCTGATACTGTCTTGGTCCTCATTAGTCATCAGCCGTCCATACTACCCGCAACGCTACGTAGTCGCTGTCAAAGGCTGACAATCGGCCTGCCTGCACCGGCCCAGGCCCTTGCCTGGCTACAGACACAATTAAGTGGACAGCAGGCAGATCCAGCCGCATCAGCTGAGGCATTAGTCCTTAATTTAGGGGCACCGCTTCCGACTTACGCATGGCTAACGAGTGGCCGATCTGAGCTGTATGGCCAGGCTTTTTCAGGCTTCTGCGCAATTGGCCAGGCTACTGCGCTGCCGTTGGACATTAGCGCCAAATGGTTAAAGGCGGATCAAGGGGTGCCGATACACTGGCTATACCACTGGATTGGGGACTTGGTGCGGATCAAAACTGGCCAGCCTCTATCGGGCAGGGACCCGCAGCGATTGGGTCTCTTGCAGAAACTGGCTCAACAGGTAGACTTGAGCAAGTTATTTGAACTGCTGTCTGAACTCACGGATGCGCTACGGCGACAGGGGACGGCAGTCAATCAACAATTAGTCTACGAATCACTATTGATGCGTTGGTCTGACATAACCCGACGCAACGCTTCACAGTCAGGAGCTGTATAGATGGATATCAATTCACTTGCCGCCAAACGTCAGGGTATCCTGTCGCTAACGATCAAGGACAAAAGCGCGTTGTATGCGGCCTATATGCCGTTTATTCGCAATGGCGGCATTTTTATACCGACCAATAAAGCCTATAACCTGGGTGACGAAGTTTTTATGCTATTGACGATCATGGATGAAAAGGAAAAGATGCCGGTTGCCGGCAAAATTGTCTGGATTACGCCCAAAGGGGCGCAGGGTAATCGGGCTACCGGGATCGGTGTGCAATTCAGTGACCAGGATGGCGGTCAGGCTCGTACCAAAATCGAAACCTACCTTGCCGGTGCACTGAAGTCTGATCGGCAAACTCACACAATGTAATTATCAGCACGTCTAACTGCTGGCTTGAGGCCAGGGACTGTTCCTTGCAACTTGTAGATTCTCATTGTCATCTGGATCGTCTGGAGCTAACCCCGTATGACGGTCAGTTGCAGGGTGCGATCACCGCGGCAGCGCAACAGGGTGTCAGCCATATGCTGTGCGTCAGCATTGATTTGGAGCATTATCCCGCAGTACTTGCACCCGCAGAACAATTTACCAATGTGTACGCATCCGTCGGCGTGCATCCCAATGAACGTGATGGTCAGGAACCGGATGTGGCGACGCTGGTAAATTACGCGCAACATCCCAAAGTCATCGCGATTGGTGAAACCGGGCTGGATTATTTTCGCAGCGAAGGTGATCTGGAGTGGCAACGGCAACGTTTCCGCACCCACATCACCGCGGCCAAACAGGCTGGCAAACCATTAATTATTCATATGCGTGAAGCTACGCACGATACACTGGCGATCATGCGCGAGGAAAATGCGGCAGATATCGGTGGTGTCATGCATTGTTTTACCGAGGATTGGGCGGCGGCAAAAGCGGCGCTGGATCTGAATTTTTATATTTCATTTTCTGGCATCGTGACATTTAAAACCGCAACCGTTCTGCAAGAAGTTGCCAAACAGGTGCCGATGGATCGCATGTTGGTTGAAACCGATTCGCCCTATCTGGCGCCAGTGCCATATCGTGGCAAGAGTAATCAACCGGCTTATGTGCGACAGGTTGCGGAATTTATCGCACAGTTACGTCAGGTTCCGCTTGAAGAGATAGCGGAATCGACTACAGCCAATTTCTTCAAATTATTCAATACAGCAAAATGATGTTTGTCAGGCGGTATTGCGCCGCAGGTCATTGATTCCACCATCCAGTACGATCGCTTCATATCCCTGAGCATTTAATAAATACGCGGCACAGGCGCTACGCTGTGTGGTATCGCAATACACTATCAAGGGGTGATCCTTGGTGAGCACGTTGAGATATTCGCGCAACATCGACAGTGGTACATGCAATGATTCTGGCATTGAAATTTCATTACGCTCATGTGTATCGCGTACATCCAGCCAGAGTGCGCCGCTGTGGATCAAGTCAAGCGCATTTTGATAATTGACGGTTTTAACGATTGGGGTTTTGAGTAAATCATTAAAATCCCGGCGTGCCAGTCGCAATAGTGTGCCATCACTGGTCATTTGTATGGTCGCATTACGTGGTTTATCGGTCAGCAAGGCCTCTTCACCGAAACCCTGGCCTGGCTCCAGTTCAGCAATCAGTCGCCAGCCTTCTTCGCTATTTTCATTGCGTAATACTGAGCATGTTCCCGATTTGATCAGATAGTAATAATCACCTTCCTGATTTTGGCGGAAAATTATTTCACCCTTACGCACAGTCTGAATTTCGAATTTGTTAAACATAACCTGAATGTTGATCGGAGGAATTTTCTGAAAAACGGCCGACTGGAGAATATTTTCCATCCAATCGTTACCATCCTCTGCTGAGTTGAGGTGAGTTGCGATTTCTTTTACGAGATAACCACTACGCTGTTGTTGTGCAACGAAGAGATCCAGTAATTTGCGCTCAATTTGAATGATGTGGAGCGGTGTGCGACTAATCGCCGTGAATTGGCGTGGTTGGTGCGGATCGAGGGGTTGGCGCGCCTGTGGCGCTTTTGCCGTAATCATCGTGCGCGCCTGATTAACAATATAGTCAACTTCGCCATCAAGCAAATAGATGACTTTATCGTTCTTGTCGCCACGGCTGAACAAGCAGGTACCCGCTGGCACGGTTTCGATACACAGGTGTTTGCTTAATTCCAATAACCGGTCACTGTCGAGTTGTCCCAGCGGCACAAGCCGAAGTAATTGCGATAATACCGGAGTGAGTGGTGATGCGGCGGTCTGTGTTTGTGCCAGGCCCATAGGGATCTTTTAGTTGTGGTGACGTCTTTATATCGGTAAGTTACCCCTTTGGCTTGAATTTTATAGGGTGTTTACTTGCCAGAAAAATCAATTAGTTGGCTTGTCTATGGGGCGAGGTCTGCGATCCGGATCAATAGCGACATAAGTCAGTTTGGCTTGTGCGACTCGTTCACTGCCGCCATTGGTCTTGCCTCGTTCCGCGAAGGCAGTGACTTCAATTTGAATTGAAGTTGTTCCAATTTTCACAATATCGGCATAGAGGCTGACCAAATCACCGACATAGATGGGTTTGATAAAGATAAATTCATTGACAGCAACCGTCACGACGCGACCCGCAGCACGACGACAGGCAATTATGCTGCCGGCAATATCAACCTGTGACATTAACCAGCCGCCAAAAATATCACCGGCGGCATTCGTATCCGACGGCATGGGTAACACACGAATAACCGGCTGTTGTTCAGAAGGTATTTTATCAAGCTGGTCAGGCATTAATGACCTGCGTACATTTTGGAAATTTCCGCGGAAAATTTTTCCAGTATTTGATTGCGGCGGAGTTTGAGTGTCGGTGTAATCAGGCCATTGTCGACTGTCCAGGGTTCCAGACTGATAAAGACTTTGTAAATTTTCGCGTAGCCAGGAAATCCGGTCATTTGCTGTTGAATTCGTGACAAAACTATATCGGTTACTGGAGTCGTATTGAGAGAATTACTGTTAATGTTGACACCTAAAGAACTGGCTAGCGTGTCCAGTTGCGATTTATTCAACACAACAATGGCACTTAAATACGCTTTCTGTTCGCCCACCAATAATGCCTGCTCAAATAATGGATCATTGAGTATGGCCATTTCGACATCTGCGGGTGGCAGTTTTTCGCCATTGGAAAGCACCAGAATTTCTTTGAGGCGACCGGTAATGGAGATATGGTTGCGTTCAATCTTTGCCTTGTCGCCACTGTGAAACCAGCCATCGGCATCAATGACTTCGCGGGTGGCTGTATCGTTATGCCAATAGCCCAGCATTACGCCGGGAGAACGAATTAACAATTCGTCATTCGCACCAAGTTTCACTTCGACATCGCGCAATACCTGGCCAACCGTGGATGGATCATTGTCATCCAGGCGATTTGTGCAGACTGTTGGGCTGGTTTCGGTTAAACCGTAACCCTGCGATATTCTCAGGCCTAGGCCGATAAAGGTGCGACCCACTTCTGTTGACAGAGGAGCGCCACCTGAGATTGCCAGACGCATGCGTCCGCCAAGCTTTTGCATAATTTTATTCGCGACCAGTAAATTTAATATCGGCCAGAGTAATAAGCCCGGCTGCCAGGGAGCGCGACCTTGCTGATGCAGAAAACGTTGCCACCCGACCGCCACAGCCTGTTCGAATAATTTGCGCGCAACCGGTGGTTTGCTCGTTAACTGAGTTTTGATTTTATTGTAAACGCGTTCAAAAATTCGCGGCACGGTTATTAATATGGTGGGACGGATTATTAGGAAGTCATCGGCGAGTAATTCGATGGAGCGCGCATACGCGACAGTGGCGCCGGTTAGCATCGGAATGTAATACCCGACGGTGCGTTCCAGCATGTGTGACAAGGGCAGAAACGATAAAAAGATATCATCCGAACGCAGTGGCATGCTGCTGGCGCCACTATCAGCATTCCACAGAATATTGCCATGACTGAGCATGACACCTTTGGGCCGTCCGGTGGTACCGGAGGTATACACAATTGTTGCCAGCGTGGATGCATGAACATCCGCCGTAATGAGTTGTTGATTGTCATGTGCTTCCGGTAACCAGGCAGATAGCGCTATTAATCGAGGTTCGGAAGTGTCATCAACCGGTGTAAGGCTGACAATCCGTTGCAAAGGGGTGAGTTGCGGACAAACAGATTTAATGATCGGCCAATGCAAGCTGCCATTAAAAAATAACACCTTAATATCCGCATCATGGATGATATACGCAATATTTTCTGCGCGATCGTTGGGATACAGTGGTACGAGTACCATACCCAAACCCAAGGCTGCCTGTTCATACATCACCCATTGTGGGCAGTTACAGAGCATTAAACCGATACGCGATCCGGCCGGCAGGTTTTCTTTTTGTAGTGCCGCTTGCCAGCGCGCTACGTGCGCCGCCATTTGTTTCCAGCTAATGTCCTGCCAAATTTGTTCAGCAAAATTAAAGTAGCGATAGGCGATAGAGTCGGGTGAACGTTGCGTTCGTAAGCGAAACAGGCCGGGAAGATTACGCGCCTCATCCATTGATAACTTACCAGTCATAATGTGGCTTCTCTTTTTATGGTTGATTTTATTTTAAGGTTGACCAGCCTGCGTCTGGAGTGAAACGTTCGCCGTAGCGTTGTTGCAACTGTTCGAGTGTATGCAACATTTCCTTGACGCCGACTTGATGGATGTAGTGTAACGGACCGCCACGAAAAGGGGCAAATCCTGTCCCAAAAATAATGCCCGCATCGGCCATGTCCGCCTGCTCGACCACTCCGTCACGCAGGCAAGCCACCGCTTCATTGAGCATCCGGAAGATCAAGCGATTTTCGGTATCAGACGGGGCTGAATATCCTGCCGGAATAGCTGGTTTGATGGCGGTATCTTTTTTAAATTCATAAAAGCCTTGGCCGGATTTGCGACCTAAATGTCCAGCCTTGACCATACTGCGCAAACGTTCGGGTACTTCGCCACCCAGATGCTGGCTCAAATTTTCAGCGACATGCAAACAAATATCTAAGCCAACGGTATCAGCCAGCTCGATAGGCCCCATTGGCATGCCGAAATTTAATGCCGCATGATCAATTGCCGCCAGCGGTATGCCTTGCTCGGCCAATACAACCGCTTCCATCAAATAGGGCATGAGGATGCGATTGACCAGAAAGCCTGGTTTACTGGCAACCGGTAGTGGCAGACGATCAATACGTTTGGTAAAAGCGGCGGCTTGCTGCGCCACGGTTTTATCCGTTTTAGTGCTTTGTACAATTTCCACCAGTGGCATCTTCGATACCGGATTGAAGAAGTGTAATCCGACCAGCCGCTGTGGTCTGGTCAAGACGCTGCTGATTTCATCCAACGGGATGCTCGAAGTATTGGTCGCCATAATGGCGTCAGGTTTCATCAGTGGTTCGATAGTCTTGAAGAGCGTGCGTTTTACTTCCGGGTCTTCAAAGATGGCTTCAATCACCACATCAGCGCGTTTGATGCCGTTACCTTTGGGATCCGGAATTAACCGATCCATCGCAGCGGTAACCAACAAACGATCTTTGATGATCTTTTTATAAAGGCCATGGGCTCTCTTAATCACATTGGCCAATGCGGCATTTTTTTGATCCTGCAATGTCACCGTGAAACCGCGTAAGGCACACCAGGCAGCGATATCACCACCCATGACGCCTGCGCCAATGACATGCACATGGCGTGGATTGTAATCATCAGAGCGTCCCAGCGATTTGAGTTGCTCCTGCAGTAAAAAGACACGCACCAGGTTTTGTGCGGTAGAGCCAACGATCAAATGCGTAATCGATTGTGCTTCCTGATCCAGCATCAGAGTCGGATCATCAAAATACTGCAGCCATAAATCGATCAAGGCGTAAGGTGCGGGATAATGATCCTGTGGGGCGCGGGCGGCGACTTTTTTACGCAAGAGTTTGGCGACTTGTGGACGCAACCAGGGATGCGACGGCAAGGTTTTCCACCATTTGAGTGCTTTGTGCGGTGGTGCAGTCATTACCATGCTGCGTGCAGCGGTACGCAGATGGCGTAACGGCACGGCATGTTGTATCAAACCCAAACGTTTGGCAGTACGTGCATCGACAGTGCGGCCAGTCAACATGAGATCCATTGCCGCAAATACACCGATGGCTTGTATCGAACGCACCGTGCCACCAAAACCAGGATGAATTCCCAAGCGAACTTCGGGTAAACCCAGCCGGGTCTTGGGGCTGTCATCGGCAACACGATATTGACATGCCAATGCCAACTCCATGCCGCCACCAAGACAAAATCCAGAAATCATCGCGACTGTAGGGCAGGGCAATGCATTTAATGTATTAAATATCCGGTGAGCACGTCGTACTGCGGCAAGTGCAGTAGCCTCGTCGGTATAACTGGTAAATTCCTTGACATCCGCACCCGCAATGAAACCGGATGACTTGTCGGAAAGGAGGATAACGCCTTTGGGTGGAGATTTATTTAATCCAGCAACGATCGTTTCCAGTTCCATGATGATAGCTTCAGACAGGACATTAGCGCTGGCATTGGCTTTGTCCAGGTGTAACCAGCTAATACCATCGCTGTCGTTTGCTACTTTCCAGTGTTGATAGGTTGTTGTCATTATTTTGCTCCTAAACGCGCTCGATCAACATGGCGCCACCCTGGCCGCCACCAATACATAAACTGGCAATACCGCGTTTGGCATTATTGCGCTTTAATACATCCAGTAAATGCAACACAATGCGTGCGCCACTGGCGCCCACGGGATGGCCAATACTGACGCCACCACCATCCACGTTTAGACGCGTTTGATCGAGTTTACCCATTGTGCCATCCAGGCCTAATTCCTGTTTGCAGTAATCGACATCTTCCCATGCGGCCAAACATCCCAATACTTGTGCAGCAAAGGCTTCATTGATTTCCCAATAGTCCACATCGCTGAGCTGATATTGATGACGTTTAAGTAACGGCGTAATGGCATGGGTTGGCCCTAGCCCCATTTGTGCAGGTTCTAATGCAGACCACTGGCTATCTTTGATTTGACCGATGACAGGTAATTTATATTCGTTCACGGCTTGCTCACTGGCAAGCAATAATAAGGCGGCACCGTCAGTAATCTGTGCGCTGTTGCCAGCAGTGACAGCACCAAACGGACGATCAAAAACCGGTTTGAGTTTGGCGAGTCCCTCGACTGAAGAGTCACGACGCACGCCATCATCATCTACATAACAGTTACCGTTATAGTCATAGAGCGGTTCGATTTCATTTAAGTGCTGGTTATCCTGGGCGGCAGCCAGGCGTTGATGACTGCGCGTGGCGAATTCATCCATTTGGCGGCGACTGATATTAAATCGATACGCCAGATTTTCTGCCGTCTGTCCCATCGATAAACCCACTACCGGATCTGTTAACCCACGTAACAGTCCGATGATCGGTTTGAAATGTTTGGGGCGTAATTGTGTAAAGACACTCAGGCGTTGCATTAAAGTTTTTGAGCCAGCCAATGCGGCTAACCAGTTCACCATCGCATCGTTATACAGGATTGGTGCACGGCTCATGGATTCGACGCCACCAGCCAGGATTAAATTTGCGCGACCAGCTGCAATTTCCATGGCGGCATTGTCCAGTGCTTGTAATCCTGACGCGCAATTGCGTTGCACGGTATAAGCAGGAACATCTTTGCCTATACCCAGGCGTAAGGCGATGACGCGGGCAATATTGGCTTCGTCAGGGCCGGGCATCACACAACCGATGATCGCTTCATCGATGGCAGTGGGGTCAAATGACTGTCGTGCGAGTAACTGTCTGCCACAACCAACCGCTAACTCTGCTGCCGGGAAGGGGCCGGGTTTGCCACGGGCTTTTAAAAATGGTGTGCGACTGCCATCGACGATATAAACCGGACGGGCAGGTGCACTGCCGGTACCGTAATTACGTCGCTGTTGTGTGTTCCCTGCCATGGGATACTCCTTGGTGTTTTAATTGGTTAAATCATGGGAAAAATCATCGACCTGAATGACATTCCAACGCGCCAGTTCGGCGTCGCGAATAATTTGTGCCTCATCGTCTGTAATTAATTTGGCATCCAGCGCGGTTTTGAGCATACCATCCATGAGTTGATAGCCCGGTTGGTAATCGTCCATCTGTTGACGTAAGCGGCGCTCAATATGTTCTGCCTTGATGACCTTTAACAATGCGTCGTCCAACACCGCAACGGCATCGGTTTCCGTCGTCGGCAGATAGATACCTTGGGTCAGGCGATTGCGTGCTTGTGACGGCGAAAGTAACAGATCGGCAACCTGGTGGCCGATTTTATCGCGTGGTGCTTTAAAGCTGCGGCCCCACGGAAAGATTAAACCTTTTAAACACCATGCCAGCGGACGATTAGGGAAGTTATGCAGCAAACCTTCGATGGCATTTTGAATTTGATACAGTGCATTCTCACAACCCCACCGCAATAGTGGAATGTCTTCCTTTGGACAACCTTGCGATTCAAAGCGTTTGAGGATTGCGCTGCCGAGATATAACTGACTCAATACATCGCCAAGACGTGCAGAGAGTTTTTCGCGGCGTTTGAGACTACCGCCTAAAACAAAAATAGCCATATCGGTTAATAAAGCGAATGCCGCGCTCATGCGCGTAAATTTCTGGTAATAACGTCGCAGTGGACGCTGTGAACCCACTAAGGCGAGATGACCAGCAGTCAGGCCATGGAACCCAGTGCGCCAGATATTACGAATGAAGAAGCGCATATGTCCGAAAAAGGCGCGGTCGAATTTCTTTAAAGCAAGGTTCCAATCGGCTTCATTGGTGGCTTGCAATTCTTCAAAAATAAAAGGATGACTGCGAATCGCACCTTGGCCAAAAATGATCATGCTGCGGGTCAGGATATTTGCTCCTTCGACGGTGATACTGATCGGCAAAGCCTGGTAAGCACGCGCGATGAAATTTCTTGGACCCATGCAAATGCCGGCGCCACCGAGAATATCCATGGAATCATTGACAATGGTACGCATCGCTTCGGTAAGGTGGTATTTAACGATTGCAGATATCACGGAAGGTTTTTCGCCGATATCCAGTGCACCTGCAGTGAGCTCGCGTGCCGCATCGATCATATAGGTCAAACCACCAATACGCGCCAGCGCTTCTTCAATCCCCTCGAATTTTCCGATGGGAGTTTTGAATTGGCGCCGCACATGGGCATAGGCGCCTACTGCGCGACAGGCAATCTTGCCCGAGCCAACGCTCAGTGCAGGTAACGAAATACCACGGCCATCTGCCAGACATTCCATCAACATGCGCCAACCCTGACCAATCCGTTCCTGCCCGCCAATGATAAAATCCATGGGCACGAAAACGTCTTTGCCGCTATTGGGACCGTTCATGAAAACCAGATTAAGCGGGAAATGACGCCGACCGATATTCACTCCAGGTATGTCGGTAGGAATTAATGCCAGTGTGACACCCAAATCTTTTGTGTCACCGAGAATATGCTCAGGATCGTAGAGTTTGAATGCCAGGCCTAATAAAGTGGCAACCGGCCCCAAGGTAATGTAGCGTTTGTTCCATGTCAGTTTTACACCCAATACGTTTTTCCGATCCTGGAAATCACCACGACACACAATTCCAAAATCCGGAATCGCACCGGCATCACTGCCGGCTTCCGGATTCGTTAAAGCAAAGCAGGGGATTTCCTGGCCTATCGCCAGTCGCGGCAGATAATAATCTTTCTGTTCCTGTGTGCCGTATTCCAACAGTAATTTGCCTGGGCCAAGCGAGTTCGGCACCATGACAGTGACCGCCGCACTGACGCTGCGCGTTGCCAGCTTCATGACTACACTCGAGTGACCTAACGCAGAAAATTCCAATCCACCATAATGCTTGGGAATAATCATGCTTAAAAAGTGATTGTCCTTGATGTATTGCCAGACATCAGGCGGAAGATCTTTGTGCTCATGGGTGATCTTCCAATCGTCAAGCATGTTACACAATGTGTTTACTGGACCATCAAGAAATGCTTGCTCTTCTGCAGACAGTGCAGGAAGTTTTAAGTTGCGTAATTTGTTCCAATTGGGTTTGCCACTGAATAATTCGCCATCCCACCACACCGAACCCGCATCCAGTGCTTCTCGTTCAGTTTGCGACATGCGCGGGGTAATGCGTTTGAATAGTTTCAATATCGGTGAAGTTAGCCAGCGTAAGCGCCAATCCGTGCTGACTTGCGTCGTGGCGGCAGTCATTGGATATCGTGTCCGCATGATGAAACCACCATCAATTAGCCCGGCTAACAATAGAATGAATATCCAAAACGGGGAAAGTAATTTGGTTATGGACAGAATTAACAGGACAAGGACGTAATAAAATATTGTTCGTGTTGCTAGCCGCATATAACTGACTCCTTCAAATTCCGACTCGACAACCGGAGTTGTATGTCGGATGGGCCTATCCAAACACGTATTCACAAAATTAAATACGTGGTGTAACAATCGTGACAGGCAAATAAACTCCATTAAAGTAATGGTTTATTAGCGCGTTAAGCCTATACCTTACCTATATATAGCACCGTTATATAGCGGCAATTTGAACAAGCGCTTTAGCATGATCAAATTGAATAGTCAGCCTCATTCATTCGTATTGAAATTTTAAACATACTTATTGATTAGGATATATTCACGTTTGAAAAAATGACTATGAAGTGAGCATATCGCACACAAATGCCATATTTCACACAGCGCAGAGGATTTGTATCGATTGTAGAGGAAGAACTGTTATAAGGCAGGGCAGTCTGATGTTATAGAATTAAAATTAATAATTTTCGTCCACTTCGTCGTCGAGGTCTTCTTCTTCATCGTCCCAGTCGTCTTCTTCATCTTCGTCGTCATCTTCATCTTCATCCAGATCTTCGAGATCGTCTTCATCGTCATCATCAGTATCGTCATAGGCGCCAACCCAGTCATCCGGTTCAGCAGCTTCTTCCAGGTTCATTTCATACCAGTCATCGATGTCGATTTCTTCGACTTCACCTTCGTACATTTGGACTTCAATCGTTCCTTCATCCTCATCCATGGCCACGACTTCAAAAGTTGTATCGTTCTCGGTGTTGAGATACCAATTACCGACAACCGGGTCGAGCTCAGTGGCCATTGTTTCCTCCAGAAGGAATTTCTTGTGATGTTCTATGTGCAGCTTAGAAAACTTATTCATGGTATTCAAGCTACTCAAAATGCATATTTGCTGAGTTGCAAATTAATGGTTAATCAGTAACACGTACATTAACGATACTGATCAGTCTGGCGTATGCGTAGTTAACAATCTACGCAGCGAGATAAAATCTACTTCTAGAATTCACTTTAATGAACATTAAAAATAAGATGTAACATAATGAAATATA
>JAHECZ010000059.1 GCA_024641475.1 Gammaproteobacteria bacterium | reverse complement strand
ACTTCCGGACCACGGACGTAACCGGTGCATGTGAATTACCCGAAGGCGTGGAAATGGTGATGCCGGGTGACAACATCAAGATGGTAGTAACGTTAATCAACCCGATCGCGATGGAAGAAGGCTTACGTTTTGCTATCCGTGAAGGTGGCAGAACCGTTGGCGCCGGCGTCGTCGCGAAAATTATTGAGTAATAGTAGAGACAAACAATGGCTGCAAAGAACCAAAATATACGTATCCGGCTGAAAGCGTTTGATCATCGTCTGATCGATCGCTCGGCCCGCGAAATCGTCGATACTGCGAAGCGCACTGGCGCTGTCGTAAAAGGTCCGATTCCGCTGCCGACCAAAAAGGAACATTTCACGATCCTGGTTTCGCCGCATGCGGATAAAGATGCGCGGGATCAGTATGAAATTCGTACCCATAAGCGCTTGCTGGATATCATTGACCCGACCGACAAAACTGTCGACGCGTTAATGAAGCTGGATCTCGCTGCCGGTGTAGATGTGCAGATCAAACTGCAGTAATTAGAAGCCAAGGTAATAAAGTAGGAATACGACAATGGCAATTGGATTAGTAGGTCGCAAAGTGGGAATGTCCCGCATCTTTACTGATGCAGGTATCTCTGTGCCGGTAACCGTGATTGAGGCGTCGCCGAATCGCGTTACGCAAGTTAAGACAGTGGATTCCGATGGCTACCGCGCAGTACAGATTACCGCCGGTACCCGTAAGGCATCACGCGTTACCAAGCCGATGGCAGGACATTTTGCCAAAGCCGGCGTGGAAGCGGGCCGTGGTTGCTGGGAATTCCGACTGGACGATGGCGAAGGCGCAGATTTGCAGGCTAACGCAGAAATTAAAGTTGATATTTTTGAGCCCGGTCAGAAAGTCGATGTGACCGGCGTGAGTCTTGGTAAAGGTTTTGCTGGCGTTGTGAAGCGTTATCATTTCCGTACCCAGGATGCTACTCATGGTAATTCGTTATCGCATCGTGCCCCAGGTTCGATCGGTCAACGGCAGACCCCGGGTCGTGTATTTAAAGGTAAGCGCATGTCAGGCCATTTAGGTGATGACACCCGCACCATGCAGAACCTCGAAGTCGTGCAAATTGACAGCGAACGCAATTTACTGATGGTGAAAGGCGCTGTGCCAGGTTCTAAGGGTGGCAATGTTATTGTGCGTCCTAGTGTCAAACGCAAGAAGAAAGGAGCTGGCTGATGGAACTCGCATTAACAACCGCAGCTGGTAAAGCTTCTGGCAAAGTAAACGTCTCAGACGTGGCTTTTGCCCGCGAATTTAATGAAGGTTTAGTGCACCAGGCGGTGACGGCTTATTTGGCCGCCGGTCGTGCTGGTACGGTTTCGCAAAAAACCCGTTCAGATGTGCGTGGTGGCGGTGCCAAGCCTTGGAAACAAAAAGGGACTGGCCGTGCGCGTGCTGGTACAATCCGCAGCCCATTATGGCGCGGTGGTGGCAAAACATTCGCCGCTCGTCCACAGAATTGGTCGCAAAAATTGAACAAGAAAATGTATCGCGCTGCGATGCAGACGATTTTGTCGGAATTAGTGCGTCAGGAACGTTTGATTGTGGTGGAGAAATTTGAAGTCAGCCAGCCCAAGACGAAGCAATTATTGACCCAGCTCAATACGCTTGGATTGCATTCAACCATGATCATCTGTGAGCAAGCCGATCAAAATCTGGCACTGGCTTCACGTAATCTGCCGCATGTCGGCGTGACTGAAGTGGATTCAATTGATCCGGTTAGCTTGGTGCGCCTGGAAAAGGTATTGATTACTGTGGCGGCACTGAAGAAACTCGAGGAGATGTTCGCATGAGCATGGAACGATTGTTAAAAGTACTGCTCGGCCCTCACGTCTCTGAAAAGAGTACACGCGCTATGGAAACCGGTAATCAAGTGGTTTTCAAAGTGCTGCCGGATGCGACCAAAGCCGAAATCAAGGAAGCTGTCGAAAAATTATTCGAAGTGAACGTGAAATCGGTTGCAGTAGTGAATTCAAAAGGTAAGGAAAAGCGCACCCGTCATGGCATGGGTCGGCGTAATCATTGGAAAAAGGCCTATGTCCGCCTGCAAGAAGGCCAAGACATTAACCTGATGGGCACAGAGTAAGAATTGCTAGGAATCGATTATGGCACTGTTTAAATCCAATCCCACATCAGCCGGTCGCCGTTTTGTAATACGGCCGGTACACGAACACCTGCATAAGGGTGATCCGCATTTTCCATTAGTGGAAAGCAAGAGCAACAATGGTGGGCGCAACAATAAAGGTCGCATTACGACCCGTCATCAGGGCGGTGGCCACAAGCAGCTCTACCGTGTAATCGATTTTAAACGCAATAAAGATGGCGTGCCGGCGACGGTTGAACGTATTGAATACGATCCAAACCGTAGTGCGCATATCGCATTGATGTTATATGCCGATGGCGAGCGTCGTTATATTATTGCGACCAAAGACATGCGTGCAGGTGATACAATAGTTTCCGGTAAGGATGTCCAGATTAAAGAAGGCAATTGTTTGCCGCTGCGCTTTATCCCGGTTGGTACCACGGTACATTGCATTGAATTACGTCCAGGTAAAGGTGCGCAAGTAGGCCGTAGTGCCGGTGCATCCATCCAGTTGATCGCGCGTGAAGGCGAACATGCCACGTTGCGGTTACGTTCTGGCGAGATGCGTCGCGTGCATATTGATTGCCGCGCTACCATTGGTGAAGTGAGTAATTCAGAAAATAATCTGCGTAAATTCGGTAAGGCCGGTGCCAAACGTTGGCGTGGTATTCGTCCGACGGTACGTGGTACGGCAATGAACCCGGTTGATCACCCGCACGGTGGTGGTGAAGGTCGTAACTTCGGTAAACACCCGACAACACCATGGGGTCAGCCGACCAAGGGTTATAAAACTCGTAACAATAAACGCACTGACAATATGATCGTGCGTCGTCGGAAAGCGAAATAGAGGTAGGCTATGCCACGTTCAGTATTAAAGGGACCATTTGTCGATTTGCATCTGTTGCAGAAGGTTGAGGCAGCGCACAAGTCGTCAAGTAAGAAGCCGATCAAAACCTGGTCGCGCCGCTCAATGATTACACCCGATATGATCGGTTTGACAATCGCTGTGCATAATGGCCGTCAACATGTTCCGGTGCAAGTCACCGAAAACATGATTGGCCACAAGCTGGGCGAGTTTGCTGCCACGCGCACCTTCAAGGGTCACTCGGGTGACAAGAAGGCCGCTACGGCGGATAAAAAATAAGAGGATTTGAATAATGGAAGTCGCTGCCAAATTACGTCACGCCCGCATCTCTGCGCAGAAATGCCGTCTGGTCGCAGATATGGTGCGCGGTAAACCAGTTGAAAAAGCACTGCAAATTTTGGCTTTCACCCCCAAGAAGGGTGCTGAAATGCTCAAGAAAGTGCTTGAATCAGCGGTGGCCAATGCCGAGCACAATGAAGGTGCCGATATTGATGAATTGAAAGTAAAAACCATATGTGTGGATGAAGGCCCCAGTATTTTTCGCTGGAGCCCGCGTGCCAAGGGTCGTGTTAACACGATTACCAAACGCACCAGCCATATCACTATCATGTTATCTGATAAATAAAGAGAGTTTGCGATGGGCCAGAAAGTCAATCCAACCGGGTTACGTTTAGGAATCGTTGCCGAACATACCTCCAAGTGGTATGCGGATTCGAAAAATTATCCGGTATATCTGAATGCGGATATTACCGTGCGTGATTTTCTGCGTAAAAAACTGGCGCAAGCCTCGGTAAGTAAAATTCAGATCGAACGTACGGCCGGTAACGCCAATCTGACGATTCATACAGCTCGTCCGGGGCTGGTTATTGGCAAGAAGGGCGAAGATATTGAGAAGTTGCGCCAGGATGTCACCCGTATTATGGGTTTACCCAAGGTGCATATTAATATCGAAGAAATTCGCAAACCGGAGCTGGATGCGTATCTGGTTGCCGAGAGTATTGCGCAACAATTAGAGCGCCGCATTATGTATCGCCGTGCGATGAAGCGTGCTGTACAAAATTCCATGCGTTTAGGCGCGCTCGGCATCAAGGTAAATGTTGCCGGTCGTTTAAATGGTGCAGAAATTGCGCGTACGGAATGGAATCGTGAAGGCCGTGTGCCCCTGCATACCCTGCGCGCCGATATCGATTATGGATTTGCCGAAGCCAAAACCACTTACGGTGTGATTGGTGTGAAGGTGTGGATTTTCAAAGGCGAAGTACTTGGCACGAAAGAAGAAGCAGATGCTTCCGCCAAGACAGCGGCCACGAATTAAGGTTGAGGAGTTAGTGGCATGATGCAGCCAAAACGTACCAAGTTCCGAAAGATGATGAAAGGCCGTAACCGCGGTCTTGCGCAGGTTGGCAATAAAGTCAGTTTCGGCGAATTTGGTTTAAAAGCGGTTACGCGTGGACGGATCAGTCAGCGTCAAATCGAAGCAGCACGCCGTGCGATGACGCGTCACATGAAACGTGGTGGTAAAGTCTGGATCCGGATTTTCCCGGATAAACCGATTACCCAGAAGCCGCTGGAAGTTCGTATGGGAAGCGGTAAAGGTAATGTGGAATATTGGGTGGCTCAGATTCAGCCGGGTCGCATGCTCTATGAAATGGAAGGTGTGACTGAAGAAATTGCACGTGAAGCATTTCGTCTGGCGGCCGCCAAGCTGCCGATTCTTACGACGTTTGTACGACGGACGGTGATGTAATGGAAACCAAAGATTTACGAAACAAGAGTGCGGATGAGCTGGGTAAGGAATTATCCGAGCTACAGCGTGAGCAGTTTAATTTGCGCATGCAGAAGGCGTCAGGTCAATTACCGCGTCCACATCAGATTAAAGTAGTGCGCCGTAATATTGCGCGCATCAAAACCCTAATGCGTGAGAAAGCAGGTAAAGCTGGATGAGTGATACTAAGAAAAAATTACAACGTACCCTGCAAGGGCGTGTTGTTAGCAATAAAATGGACAAGACCATTACGGTTTTGGTGGAACGCCGCGTACAACACCCGGTGTATGGCAAATTCGTACGTAAGACCAGCAAGATTCATGCGCACGATGCCAATAATGAATGCAAAGCAGGTGACCTGGTCCTTATCAGCGAAGGTCGTCCCATCTCTAAAACCAAGGCCTGGCGGCTGGTTCAGATCGTCGAACACGCCACCGAGGTTTGATTTAGCGATGCACAGAGCGGAGTAAGTTATGATTCAGATGCAGACAGTGTTAGATGTGGCGGACAACAGCGGTGCGCGCCGCGTCCAGTGTATTAAGGTGCTGGGTGGTTCGAAGCGTCGATATGCCAACATCGGTGATGTGATCAAGGTCAGCATCAAAGAAGCGATTCCGCGTGGCAAGGTAAAAAAAGGTGAAGTCATGAACGCCGTGGTGGTTCGTACCCGTAAGGGTGTGCGTCGGCAGGATGGTTCATTGATTCGCTTCGATGGCAATGCTGCGGTGTTGCTCAATAATAAGCTTGAACCCATTGGTACGCGTATTTTCGGACCAGTCACGCGTGAATTGCGTAATGAAGCATTCATGAAAATTATTTCTTTGGCACCTGAAGTGTTGTAAGGCATAGAGCAATGGCAAATAAAATTCGTAAAGGCGACGAAGTCGTAGTTCTGACCGGCAAGGATAAAGGTAAGCGCGGCATGGTGACCAAAATCATCACCGAGAGCGGCCGAATTGTCGTGGAAAACGTCAATATCGTTAAAAAACACCAGAAACCCAATCCAAACGCAGGTGTCGCGGGCGGTATTGTGGATCGTGAAATGTCGATCGATGTTTCTAATGTTGCAGTTTATAACCCGGTAACCGGCAAGCCGGATCGCGTTGGTTTTAAAACGCTGGAAGATGGTCGTAAGGTACGTTTTTTCAAGTCCAATGGCGAAGTCCTGGACGCGTAACAGAGTAGGTAAACAGCAATGGCCCGTTTGGAAGAACATTACAAGAATACGATCGTCAAGCAATTGATGGATCAATTTGGTTATAAGTCGGTAATGCAAGTGCCGCGTATCACCATGATTACCCTGAACATGGGTGTCGGTGAAGCTGTGGCGGATCGCAAAATGATGGATAATGCCGTCGCCGATATGACCAAGATTGCTGGTCAGAAGCCAGTCGTCACCAAATCACGTAAATCCGTGGCCAGTTTCAAGGTGCGTGATGGGTATCCGGTTGGCTGCAAGGTAACGTTACGCCGTGATCGTATGTATGAATTTCTGGATCGCCTGGTAAACATTGCTATTCCACGCATTCGGGATTTTCGTGGACTGAATTCACGCTCTTTCGACGGCCGTGGCAACTACAGCATGGGTGTGCGTGAGCAGATTATTTTTCCGGAAATCGAATATGACAAGATCGATGCTATTCGTGGCATGGATATTACGATTACCACTACCGCCAAGAGCGATGCCGAAGCGCGCGCTTTATTGGAAGCATTTAATTTCCCGTTACGGGGCAGGGCATAAGGAGCCTTAAGTTATGGCAAAACTTTGCATGATTGAGCGCGAAAAGAAACGGTTGGCAGATGTCAAACGTTGCGGCGCCAAGCGTAAAACGCTCAAAGCCAAGATCAAAAATCCCAACACGCCTGATGAAGAGCGTGAAGAGGCACTGCGCCAATTACAAAAATTGCCACGTAATGCTTCTCCTACCCGGATGCAACGCCGTTGCCAACTGACGGGTCGGCCGCACGCGGTATACCGTAAGTTTGGTTTGTGCCGTATTAAAATTCGTGAAGTGGCTATGCGTGGTGAAGCGCCCGGCCTGGTTATGTCAAGCTGGTAAGCGCTGGAATCAAGCAGGAGTAATTGAAAATGGTAAACGATCCGATTTCAGACATGTTAACCCGCATTCGCAATGGTTTGGCGGCAGGCAAGAAAGTTGTGCAAATGCCGCACTCCACACAGAAAGAAGCGATTGCTGTCGTGCTGAAAAATGAAGGTTATATCGCTGGCTTTAATGCCGCGACAAACGAAGGCAAGCCTGTGCTGAATGTTGATCTGAAGTACTATCAGGGTAAGCCTGTTATTGAAAACATTCGTCGTATCAGCACGCCGGGTTTGCGAGTTTACAAGGCTAATGATGAATTACCCAAAGTTATGGGTGGTTTGGGTGTAGCCATTATTTCAACATCGAAAGGTGTAATGACAGATCGTGCCGCGCGCCAGTTGGGCGAAGGTGGCGAAGTTCTGTGTTACGTGCGTTAAGGAACAGGTTGAGTCACCATGGCTAGATTAACTCCAATTGCAATACCATCGGGCGTGCAGGTCACGATTACCGGTCAAGACGTCAGCGTCAAGGGTGCTAAAGGCACAATGAATCATAAGGTTCATCCGTCTGTGAAGCTGGAAGTTAAGGATAACGAAGTGGTATTCACCCCTGCCGAACGTTTAGGCGCAGTGATGCACGCGGGTACTACCCGTGCCTTAATGCGCAATATGTTGCAGGGTGTCCATAAAGGATTTGAGAAAAAACTGGAGCTGGTTGGTGTGGGTTATCGTGCCGCAGCACAGGGCAATAAATTGAACCTCACTTTGGGTTTTTCTCACCCGGTGAATTACGCCGTTCCCGCCGGTATTACTATTGAAACCCCGACACAGACAGAAATTCTGATTAAGGGTGTAAATAAACACGTGGTTGGCCAAGTGGCCGCCGATATTCGCGCTTTCCGTCCACCCGAGCCTTACAAAGGTAAAGGTGTGAAGTATGCGGGTGAACAGATCACCCTCAAAGAAGCCAAGAAGAAGTAACGACAGGTAAGCATAGTTATGGAAAAGAAAGCAACTCGTATACGCCGTGCCACACGCACCCGTGCCAAGATTCGTCAACTCGGTGTTAATCGTCTGACGATTCATCGTACGCCACGGCATATCTACGCACAGATCATTGCACCAAATGGTAGTCAGGTGCTGGCCGCAGCTTCAACCGTGCAAGACGTGATTCGTAATAACGTCAAGTCTACCGGCAATGCTGAGGCTGCTGCAGTGGTAGGCAAGGCAATTGCTGAAAAAGCCAAGGCCGCTGGTATTACCAAAGTGGCTTTTGATCGTTCCGGATTTAAATATCACGGCCGTGTGAAGGCATTAGCCGATGCCGCACGTCAAGCAGGACTGGAGTTCTAATATGAGCAACGCGCCCCAGGCAGCAAGTTTTGAAGGTACTACTTCCACCAGTGAACAGGATGGTTTGCAGGAACGTTTGATTGCAGTACGTCGTGTGACCAAAGTAGTGAAAGGTGGTCGTATCATGAGTTTCTCTGCACTGACCGTGGTCGGTGATGGTCATGGCAAGATTGGTTTTGGTATTGGCAAGGCGCGTGAAGTGCCAGCTGCTATTGCCAAAGCAATGGAGCAGGCGCGGAAAAATCTGGTACGCGTGTCACTCATTAATGGCACTTTGCAGCATCCCGTGAATTCTACCCATTGCTCTGCAAAAGTGTATATGCAGCCCGCTTCGGAAGGTACCGGTGTTATTGCAGGTGGTCCAATGCGTGCAGTATTTGATGTCGTCGGCGTGCATGACGTATTAGCGAAGTGCATCGGCTCAACCAATCCTATTAATGTGGTGCGCGCCACCATTAAAGGTTTGGCAGGAATGGCGTCACCGGAATATGTGGCTGCCAAACGCGGTAAAACCGTCGAAGAAATTCTGGGATAAGCTCATGGCCTCGAACAAAAAACTCAAAGTAACACTGGTGCGCAGCACCAACAAGTGTGTGGCATCGCACAAGGCTACTATTAGTGGTCTTGGTTTGCGCCGCATGAATCACACAGTGGAAGTTGAAGACACCCCATGCACTCGCGGCATGATCAATAAGGTGTATTACATGGTAAAGGTTCAGGAGTAATAACCATGAAATTGAATACAATCAAACCAGCTAACGGCGCCAAGACCGCTAAAAAGCGTGTTGGTCGTGGTATCGGATCTGGCCTGGGTAAAACCTGCGGCAAGGGCCACAAAGGTCAAACTGCGCGTGCCGGCGGTTTCCATAAAGTCGGTTTTGAAGGCGGCCAGATGCCTTTGCAACGTCGTATTCCAAAATCAGGCTTCGTATCGCACATGGCAATGGAATCCGCTGAATTACCTTTATCTGCGCTGAATAAAATTGATGCGGCAGTCATCGACGTTGCTGCGTTGCAAGCGGCTAATATGATTAGTCGCAGTATCAAGCGTGTCAAAATCATGTTGTCTGGTCAGGTGACCAAGGCTGTTACCCTCAAAGGTATCAAAGTCACTGCCGGTGCCCGCAAGCAGATTGAAGCTGCTGGCGGCAAAATCGAAGCATAAGAGCGTCCAGTGGCCACAACACGTGCAGCACTGTCAGATGCCATGGCCGCGGGTCGTTTTACCGAGCTGCGTCAACGTCTGTTTTTCCTGTTAGGCGGCATTATTGTATTTCGTATCGGGTCCTTTATCAGTGTTCCGGGGATCGATGCCCATAAATTTGCAGAAATATTTGAACAGCAAAAAAATACTATTCTTGGTTTGTTCAATATGTTCGGTGGTGGTGCGCTAGAGCGGTTTTCATTATTCGCGCTTGGAGTAATGCCTTATATCTCTGCGTCGATCATTATTCAATTGCTGACCAAGGTTCATCCAAAACTGGAACAGTTGAGCAAGGAAGGCGCATCAGGTCGTCGTAAGATCACCCAATATACTCGTTTCTTCACCCTGATATTGGCAGCGGTACAAGGCTTCTTTGTCGCCAAGTCGATGCTCTCAACCCCAGGGTTGGTAACAATTAACCCGTTTACATTTTATTTTTCTACCACGGTCACCTTGGTTGCTGGAACAATGTTCCTGATGTGGCTGGGCGAACAAATCACTGAGCGTGGCATCGGTAATGGCATGTCGATGTTAATTTTCACCGGTATTGTGGCAGGGATTCCTGCGGCGATCGGTCACACTTTCAATGAAGTCAGTTCTGGCAGCAAAGGCTATGGCTTTATCTTTTTCCTGCTGGGTCTGATGGCGCTTGTCATCATGTTTGTAATATTCATGGAACGTGGGCAGCGCCGTATTACCGTCAACTACGCCAAGCGCCAGCAGGGTCGTAAACTCTATGCCGCACAATCTTCCTATTTTCCGTTGAAGATTAATATGGCAGGTGTGATTCCACCCATCTTCGCTTCCAGCCTGATTTTATTCCCCGCGACGATTATTGGTTTTTCCGGTCAGGCCGGTGCGGAAGGTATTTGGGGCGCAGTACAGCGGGTGACGATGTATTTGCATCGGGGTGAGCCTTTATATTTTGCAATGTATGGCGGATTAATTATTTTCTTTGCGTTTTTTTATACGGCTTTGATGTTTGATCCGAAAGAAACGGCTGACAACCTCAAGCGTTCCGGTGCCTTTGTGCCTGGGGTGCGTCCGGGTGAACAGACCGCAAAATATATCGATAGTATTCTGGGACGGATTACCCTGGTGGGTGCAATTTATTTGACGCTGGTGTGTTTGTTGCCGGATTTCCTCACTAATTATTTATCAATCCAGTTTACGTTTGGCGGCACTTCGTTATTGATCGTGGTCGTGGTTGTGATGGATTTTATGGCGCAGGTACAGGCCCATTTAATGTCGCATCAGTATGAAGGTCTGATGAAAAAGGCCAATTTGAAGAACCCCGGCAGTGGTTTCCGCTAACGGTTGGGGCTAGTTAGGAGAAGACGATGAAAGTACGTACCTCGGTCAAAAAACTCTGTCGCGATTGCAAGATTATTCGTCGCAATGGCGTAGTACGGGTGATCTGTAAGGATCCCCGGCATAAACAACGTCAAGGTTAAGCTCATTTTGATGCATATTCGCAACAAAATGGCTTGCTTGGGCATGGTACAAACTGTAAAATGCGCCGTTTTCACGCAGGGCGTGGCGCTGCGCTTTTGGTGTTGAGGTAGGAAAACAATGGCACGTATTGCCGGTATCAATATTCCAGTAAATAAACATGCACGGATTGCCCTGACTTCCATTTATGGTATCGGGCATACCGCAGCACTCGCTATATGCGATGCGGCCGGAGTCCCTCCTGCAAAGAAGATCAAGGATCTGGACGATGCAGCTATTGAAGCGCTGCGAACCCAGGTTGCCAAGCGTATGGTCGAGGGCGACCTGCGTCGGGAAGTTTCCATGAATATCAAACGGCTGATGGACTTGGGTTGCTATCGCGGTGTACGTCATCGTCGTGGCTTGCCAGTTCGCGGTCAACGTACCAAAACAAATGCGCGTACCCGTAAAGGTCCGCGTAAAATGGTCAAAAAGTAAGGTAGCTTAAGATGGCACAAGCCCCGAATACCCAGGTGAAGGGACAACGTCCCCGCAAGAAAGTGAAGCGTGATGTTTCTGATGGCGTGGTACATATCTACGCATCATTTAATAACACCATTGTGACGATCACCGATCGTCAAGGTAACACCCTTTGCTGGGCGACCTCTGGTGGATCAGGTTTCCGCGGTTCACGTAAGAGCACCCCGTTTGCTGCGCAGGTTGCTGCGGAACGCGCTGCAGAAAAAGCCCAGGAATATGGTTTGAAAAATTTAGAAGTGTGCGTGAAAGGTCCGGGCCCTGGCCGTGAGTCAGCTGTCCGTGCACTGCATGCACGTGGTTTTCGTATTACGAATATTTCGGACGTGACGCCGATCCCGCACAACGGGTGCCGTCCGCCGAAACGCCGTCGCGTTTAATCGGGAGAATGTTGCGTGGCTAGATATATTGGACCCAAATGTCGTCTGTGTCGTCGTGAAGGCGAAAAGCTGTTTTTGAAAGGCGAAAAATGTTTTGGTAGTAAGTGCGCTGTTGAAAAGCGTCCTACACCGCCCGGTCAACACGGTGCCAAGCGTGGTCGTTTGTCTGACTACGGTACGCAGTTGCGTGAAAAGCAGCAGTTGCGTCGTACATACGGCATACTCGAACAGCAATTCCGTGGCTATTACACTGAAGCAGCCCGTCGCAAGGGATCTACCGGTGAACGCCTGCTGCAGTTGTTAGAAGCGCGTCTGGATAATGTTATTTACCGCATGGGCTTTGGCGCATCGCGTTCTGAAGCGCGTCAATTGATTCGCCATAATGCAGTACTGGTCAATGGTAAGCGGGTGAACATTCCCTCGTTCCAGGTACAACCAGGTAATGTCATTAAGATGACTGAAAAAGCCGCCAATCAGCTGCGTGTGAAATCTGCCGGCCAAATGGCAGAACAGCGCGGTGTTTCCGATTGGCTGGATGTTGATTTCAAGAAGATGGAAGGCGTATTCAAGCAGATGCCTGAACGCAGTGAACTGCCGCCGGATATCAATGAACACTTGGTCGTTGAGTTGTACTCCAAGTAATAATTTTGCTTTTGGGCAAATTACACAATTCCAGGATAGATGAGGATATTGCATGACAGGTTCAGTCGCCGATTTTTTGAAGCCACGGATAGTTGACGTACAAAGAATCAGCAATACGCGTGCGCGCGTTGTTCTTGAGCCACTTGAACGTGGTTTTGGACACACGCTGGGTAATGCATTGCGTCGGATTTTATTATCCTCGATGACCGGTGCTGCTATCGTTGAAGTCGAAATTGAAAGCGTATTGCATGAATACACTGCCATTGAAGGTGTACAGGAAGACGTTGTTGAAATCCTGTTAAACCTCAAGGGCGTTTCCATTCGTATGGAAGGTGTTAACGAAGCAACCATGACACTGAATAAGCGTGGTCCAGGTGCTGTTACTGCCGGTGATATTTCCACCGGGCATAATATTGAAATCGTTAACCCGGATCATATCATTGCGCATTTGACGGAAGCCGGTGCGTTGAATATGACTTTGAAGGTATTACGTGGCCGCGGTTATCAACCCGCCAGTGTACGTAATGCCGCTGAAGAGGGTGATCGCCCCATCGGTCGTCTGCAAATCGACGCCAGCTTTAGCCCGATTCGCCGGATTGCCTACGTTGTGGACAATGCCCGTGTCGAACAGCGTACTGATCTGGATAAACTGATTATCGATCTGGATACCAATGGTACGATCGACCCAGAAGCAGCTATTCGTAACGCCGCAACCATTATGCAGGATCAATTGTCCGCATTTGTTGATCTCTCCGGTGCGCGTGAAGAGAAGACCAAGACCGCCGAACCAGAAATTGATCCGATTTTGCTGCGTCCAGTCGATGATTTGGAACTTACTGTACGTTCAGCCAATTGCCTCAAAGCCGAACAGATTTTTTACATTGGCGATTTGATCCAACGTACCGAAGTGGAATTGCTCAAGACACCAAATCTGGGCAAGAAATCACTGACCGAAATCAAGGACGTGCTAGCCTCTCGTGGATTATCACTGGGCATGCGTCTGGAAAACTGGCCGCCTGCCGGCCTTAAAGAACGTAGCAGCGAAATTTCAGCTGCCTGATATAGACTGAGGATTATTTATATGCGCCATCGTGCCAGCGGACGTAAGTTAAATCGCAACAGCAGTCATCGTACAGCGATGTTTCGCAATATGGCGGCTTCGTTAATCGAAAGCGAACTGATTAAAACCACCGTGCCTAAAGCTAAAGAGCTGCGGCGTGTTGCAGAGCCATTGATTACTATGGCGAAGAATGACAGTGTGGCTAATCGCCGCCTGGCATTTGCACGGCTACGTAATCGTGATGCAGTAACCAAATTATTTAACGAAATTGCTCCGCGTTACAAAGCACGTCCGGGTGGCTACCTGCGTATCCTCAAGTGCGGCTTCCGCTCTGGCGATGCTGCACCGATGGCGATGGTTGAACTGGTAGACCGTCCTGCTCAAGCAGAATCCAGTCAGGGACAAGACGCCAAGTAATATCCAGGCAAACTATCATTAATACGCAAAGCCGGGTTCGCCCGGCTTTTTGTTTTGTACGACTCAGCTATGCTTGTGGAATACTCCTGATTTGAGATTCAGGCATGATATTTCTATTTACCGATTTTGGCTGGCAAGGTCCCTATGTGGGGCAAATACATGCAGTGCTGCAACAACAGGCTCCGCAAATTCCAGTCATCGATTTGATGCACGATGCGCCAGCATTTAATCCCAAGGCTAGTGCTTATTTACTCAATGCTTTACGTCGGCAATTGCCTTCCGGGAGTATTTTCCTGGCGATAGTTGATCCTGGTGTAGGTGCGACGGATCGTCGAGCAATCATTGTCGAAGCGGATGGCCAATGGTTTGTTGGTCCTGATAATGGATTATTTGAAATAATTATACGTACGGCAAAGGAAGTAAAATGTCGGGAAATTACCTGGCGGCCGGATAATTTATCAGCGAGTTTTCATGGCAGGGATTTGTTCGCGCCCGTAGCCGCAATACTTGCTACGGAAGATTCATTAAAGACATTAGCAAATAAAATAATATATTCAGCTAAACAGGATTGGCCTATAGATTTGCATGAGGTTATCTATAATGATCATTATGGCAACGCGATGACTGGCATACCTGCTTCAAGAGTGCCGGATAAAAGCAGGATTAGAGTTGCTGGACAATCTTTGA
>JAHECZ010000110.1 GCA_024641475.1 Gammaproteobacteria bacterium | reverse complement strand
TGACGGTAAGATAACGTTTCACCGAAGCAATCGCGCCGATGTCGCCGTATTGCCAACCCGGAACGCAAGCCGGTTCTATCTGCTACATGCCAAGCTACTCGCTAATTTGCAGCAGCGCTCCTCGGGTTAATGTCACACTATCATGTGAATTATCGAGTTTGACTGGATGCACGTTGACTCATCTTGCGTCGATTCCCCCTGTTGCAATGCCTCACTTGTGACTGATGCATTTACTCCGTAACCAGCGCCACACAGGCGTACTCGGTTCGATATTACCCGTCAGTATGTAACGCAGGATATTGTTGTTAAACAAGGTCATGTTTAGCGTGCGCGATATACCGCGTTGACCAACACACAGTAACTGATCGCCGACATGAACTTCGCTATCCCCCGTCGGCAATAAAATTTCCTCATCGCCACGTTGGAGCAGCAAGATATGTGCCGGTAGCATATTGTTAGGTTCGTGTGGATCACTCAATATCTCAGCGAATGTGACACTTTCACCGCTATTTAATACATGGCACAAGGCCGGAGCGTACAGTGGCGTGATAGTAATAGACCAAATTTCCGGTACCTGATCTAACAAGAGTGGGCGTAAACGCCGTATGAGTAGGGCAGCCCAGTCGTTGCTCTGAATGCGCAACTGGTTTAGGAAGGTGATCAATAACGGTGTCCTGACCAGGGCAAGGATGCGGCGTGCAATTGCACGCGAGCGTTGCATGACGAGATCAAGATCAGCGACATCAAAGAGTGCGTCATTTTCGCGTTGATTTTGCCGCGCCACCATGAATAATTTTGGTTGCAGCATCCGCGCGGTGACAATAATCGAAAGATTATTGGCATCATCATCGGTGCCGGCGACGATACCAACGGCTTGTTCTATTCCAGCTTGCTGTAAAGTTTCCGCCTCGGTGCCACGTCCACGAATGGTACTCGAGGGTGCATCGACATCTTCGGGTGTCGCCTCGATGATGACCAAATCAATTCCCTCTTGTGTCAGATAGTGGGCCAAGGCCTTGCCAAAACGGCCATAGCCACACAATATCCATGTCCCACGCGGAGGTTCGATGCGCTTACTGAGTAATTCTCCTGGGGAACCGGTCAGCCATTGGTAAAGTAAATGACTGTCAGGTGAATGCAACGCCATCGCCAGGCGCGCGGCAAAAGAATCAAATGGATTAATGACCACATCGGTATTGAATGACTCCATGTTGACCTGCGTATCCTGTGATGAGGCGCGACAGATAACACGGGATTTGGGATTTAATAATTTAGCTGAGATGGCTATCTTGAGATTGGTATGATCATCGGCGTTGAGTGCAATCACTCCGGCACAATAGGGGAGGCTCAATCCTGCCAATAACAACGAGTCGGGCAGTGTTGCATCGGCAACGAGGGCGGGCACCGGGCGCGGCAAATCGGTTAATGCCAAATCATGAATACGCATCTCATCGCGATCGATCACCACGGCAGAAAAAATACCTTCCACCAGCGCTTCGACAATGACCGCACCAGTCTCCCCGTAACCGCACACAATATAAAACGGTTCACGGATGCGCTTCACGGCGGCACTAAAGCGGTTGACCTGAAAAATATGCTTGAACGTGGCATCACGCACCAGCGCAATCAATGCGCCAATGGCATACAACCAGGCAACAATCGATAAATACATCGACACGGTGACCCATAAACGTTGCGCGTCGGTAAACGGATGCGGCAATTCGCCAAAGCCCGTGGTGGTAGCGGTATAGGTGATAATATAAAAGGCATGGAAGAAGGACAGGTGTTCCGCTGCACCCTGCGCGTTAATGCCGGGCATCAAGACCAAACCGAGCACTGTGATGGTATACGTGGTGATTAAAACCAGCAGCGGCAGCCGCATGCGGCGCAATACAAGGAAAAAAGCCTGATTTTTCATGGCAGGCTACCGACGCGAATAAGATATCTCGACCACCAGTAAGATGACGGAAACCGCATTGGCCAGCAGCGCGCCACCGGCGAGTGACACGATCACAGCGACGATAGGTGGGGAAAAGCCGGTGCCGGAAACGTGCACGGCAAACGTCCACACCAGGGCGGCGGCAATTAATTCCAGATCGGCGACCAGACTGGTGGCGAGTAAAACTGCGCCCATCTGGGTGCGTTCCCCGAATTTCAGCACGGTGGCGATGAGATTCACGACGATGGTCGCGAACAACTCATAGACATTGTGCTGGTCTGGACTGTCGATCTCGCCCAGGAAAAAACCGAAATTGAGTGTCAGCGCCAACACAATAAAAAAGCTAAAAATGACTTTTTCGAGGTTCATGGGTTTTATCTCATTGATTAATTAAGCCCGTGAGCGACATTGAACGCGCAAGTGCTACATGCTGTCAATAACGGCGTAAAACTGGGGGGCAGAATACAGAGTAACGGGGATAGCTCAGGGACAGATTTATTAACCCAACCCGACCAGTCTTTGGATGATCAGCATGACAGCTTGAATCAACGGGCCAATGAGTTTCCATAAAATACCCGAGAACAGTAAACCAACCAGGATAAACATCCCATAGGGTTCGATCTTGCTGATGCGATAGGCCATGTGCGGTGGCAACAAGCTGGTGAGTATGCGCCCGCCGTCGGTAGGTGGTATCGGCACCAGATTAAACACCATCAGTACCGTGTTGATCAGGATTCCAAATGATCCCATGTAGATTAATGGATCGCTGATGAAGAGGTCCTGTGGCAAGAGCATGCCTGTTTTCACCAGCAAGGCCCAAACGATGGCCATCACTAAATTCGCGCCCGGACCGGCGGCGGCCACCAGGGCGATGTCCCGTTTGGGATGGCGCAGATTTTTCCAGTTGATCGGAACGGGCTTGGCCCAGCCGAAGGCAAAGCCCAGGGTGAGGATCAGGATTGCAGGTACCAGGATGGTCCCTATCGGATCGATATGTTTGAGCGGATTGAGCGTGAGGCGACCTGCCGCATACGCCGTGGTGTCACCAAGACGCAAGGCCACCCAGCCATGTGAAACTTCATGGACTACGATGGCAAATAGTGTCGGCAATACCGCGACGGTGAATAACTGTACGGGACTGAGTTCGGAAAACATTCAGGAAGAATACCAGTTTGATGATAAAAAAGGGGAGAGTTTTACTAGGTCGTATACGTATTGCATTTAAATATCGGTAACCGTCTGGCTTGGGCAGTTTAGTCATGCGTAGCGGGTTCTTTCACATATATAATAGAATACTCATCCCATTGATACGCCAGGGTAGGATAATGCATACGAATCTATCTATTCTCATCGCAATTGGAGTGCTGGCCGGCTTCTTGGTGCGCCCACTGGCGATGTTTATCTTCGGCAGCGTTATTTCGCTCGAGAAATACACGCGGACGAAACCCCAGTTGATCGTGGTGATCCTTGCTTCCGCCCTCAGCACAATGAGCCTGTCATTTCTTTCCGTCTATCTGTTGCTGAAAATCAGCGGTTTCATTCCCTTGCAGGACAATGTTCCGGTATTCGCGGTGACGTTCTTTATTGGGGGTGCGCTGTGGGTTATCTATGCCAGAATCTTCAACCACACCTGCCTGATCGATTCTAACCATTGAGCAAAAACGGTAAAGATTTATTTTCCTTCCTTGATGTTTCGCCAGGTCTTTTCAATCACCTGCCGCAATCTCAACTCCAGATCGACATCACGGACTTCCTGCCGGATGATGGCTGTGACCGCCTGGTACAATCGATCTAAATCACTTTCTTCTATGTGTTTGGTCTGAGGACTTTGCATAGGGTGATTTTGTAATACGGCCGATCGCGGGATGAATCTTGAATTGCCGGTGCTATCTGAAGCCAATACCGGGCTGGACTTGGTGTATTCAAGTCCTTCAAAGAAAAAGTGATCGCCTATCTTGAGATCTGAAAATCGCATACGT
>JAHECZ010000058.1 GCA_024641475.1 Gammaproteobacteria bacterium | reverse complement strand
TTGATCGCCTGCATCGGCGTGGGTAGTTTTCTATGGCATACCCTCGCCACGCCCTGGGCGGAATGGGCCGATGTGCTGCCAATTACACTATATATAAGCGTGTTCCTGCTGAGTTTCATGCGACGCGTAATTTCGCTAAGCTATCCGGCATTATTCATCTGGTTTGGGGTATTCCATGGAGTGAACGCCGCGCTGCTGCATTGGGCACCCAGTGGATTTCTGAATGGCTCGGTGTTCTACCTGCCACCGCTGGCAGCATTGGTATTGCTGGCCACCACGTTACAGTCACGACACCACACGGCGACAGGACGACTGTATTTGGCCAGTGCCCTCTTTGCGATCAGTATTGTATTGCGTAGCGTGGATCAGCAGTTGTGCACGCTGCTGCACAGCGGCACACATTTTCTCTGGCATCTGTTCAACAGCGTGAGTTTGTATTATGCAACACAGGTCTTGGTAGCACAGGCAACGAATCGAACTGACACATAGCGTCGACGGCTATTCAACGTGTAGTGCGCAACGTTTTGAGTTCGGTTTTATGTTGTATAAAGAATAAAGTCACCACCAGGATTGCACCCAGCGTATCGGCCAGCATATCCTTCTGTGCATCCCAGACATCGCCTTGCGAGCCCAATACGGCGATACCTGCGCTTGGATCGGAATTCAGTGCGTATTGCCATTCAAAGATTTCATACATGGCCGCCAGACTGGCGATGGCAAACACCGGCAGGAGTGCAACGATCCAGCGGGTATGCACCAGGCGTTTGACCATCAAGTATTCGGCAATCGCGTAAGCATAAAATCCCACCGAGAAATGCGCGACTCGATCGAAATGATTGCGTTCCAGGCCAAACAGATCCGAGACGAAACGAAACGGCACCCGCTCGAAGGTGTAGTGGCCGCCGATAGTGTGCAGCAGGATAAACACACTCATGAATAGATAGCTGGTATTCGAAAACCGGTAGCCTCGGGAAATTAAAATTATGCTACCGACCACCAGCATGACCGGGATATTTTCCGCCCACCAGACGCTGCGATCATAAGGCGCAATCGCGCACACGGTGAATTCCAGCAAATAGATGCTCAGCAGGATTATTGGCAGTTTGTAATCAGCTTGGTTCATCGTAATTCTTTTGTTAGCTCAATTTTCGATCGGCGTACTTGCGTCATTACCCCAGTCTGACCAGGATCCCGGATAGCCTTTGATTTTTTTATAACCCAGCGACTTCAACATGATGTAACTGTGTGCACTGCGGTGATGACTCTGGCAATGACACACGACGGTTTTTTCCGGAGTAACGCCCTTGGCGTCCAATATACCACGTAATTGTTCCGCCGGTTTCAGACGCATATGTCGGCTACGATCCATTGCTTCGACCCAGTCGATATTGACGGCACCGGGTATATGCCCGCCGCGTGCCGCGAAGACCTTGGCACCGGAATATTCCGCAGCGGAACGGGTATCGAGAATGACCACATCCTGATGATTGAGGTGATCCAGAATATATTGGCGATCGGCAATGGGTTGTTCCTGCAATTGTTTAATTTCATAGCTACCGGCAGTTGGATAATTAATCCGGCTGGTCACCTCGCGCCCTTCATTGGTCCAGGCAATGAGTCCTCCGTTGAGCAGTGAGTAACGCGTATGACCCACGCAATCCAGCGTCCACAAAAACCGGCAGGCACGGCCACCACCTTCGTCATCATAAGCAATCACATGCGTCTGCGGCGTCAAGCCCAGCGCACTCAATACATTGGCAAGTTGTGCCTTGTCCGGCAACAAACCCATGCGGGGTTTTTCCATGTGCACGATCCAGGGATATTCGAGATAAACAGCGCCGGGAACATGATATTGCACATACGTTTCCGGCGCAGACAGATCCACCAGCAACACATCGGGGCTGGCAATGGCTGAATTTAAATGCTCAGGTTCAAGAATCAGTGGCAGAATATTGGTCACTTCATACCTCTTAAAATGGCGGCTTGGTCACTCTATGTTAGTGATTATCTCAAGCTTATCCCCGATTGCAATAGCCACGATCAATAACAAGCTGAGACAACCAGATCACTCTGATGGGTTCGATTGCATTGCCACACGTAACCAGATGGGTGAATCTTTATCGCCAATGACGCCAAGTTTGACCTTGGCCTTGAATTGGCCATTCGCATCTCGCTCATGCGCAGCTTCGATTTGCACCCTCGCCGGGAAAGGGACGCCGGGTTTTATCCCGGCTTCGTCGAGCTCCAGTTGCAATTCGTATTGACGATGCTTTTGCAAGGTTGTCGCGGCCTGAATTTTTGTGTAAATATTTGTTTCGGTGTGTGACTCTGGCTTGCCCAACTCCTGCGGTACGTACAGTGAGCGTCTGGAAAACGGTCGAGCTTTATTCTCGACCAGAATATTTTCGTTAGCAAACCACGGCGAGAGATCCAGGTGAAACCAAAACTGCAAGGCCGCACCACCGCTCGTGGTGGCAACATCCTCGGGCACATCGGCCCCGACATATAAATGTTTGCCATCGCTGAGCATCAGCACGGTACTGTGCAGGTTTTCGGGTCGCAATGCGATGCGTAATGCACCTTGCCATTCTTCGCTATCCATACGACCGTCGATGATCGGCGCTCGCGCTGATACAGGAATCATCAGTACTTCGGTATTCACCGGTGCCACGCGCGTTGCAGCAAGTCGTGAACGTACCGCTTTAATCCACGCTTCGACATTGTGCCAGGGCGGTGGTGACCAGAATAGTTCACGGCCGTGTTTCTGTATGCTCTGCTTATCCTGCTCGGCCAGACGGACATAGCGCGCCAGTCTGGCATGATCATCCTGTACATCACTCCAGCGCGGCTCCGCTGGAAAAATAAATACGGTAACATAGAGCGATAAGAGTACGACAACGACAAAAGCAATGCGCCCACGCATCGGCAGACCGGCCAGCCATCTCCACCAGATTGCCACGACAACCGCCAGTAACAGCAATGCCACTACCGCAGGAATCACCAGACCGAATGAACTGACTCCATCCTGATATAGGCGTGCCAGAATGTCACCCGACGCCGCCTGCTGACCTGCTTTATCTAATACAGTTCCTACCGGAATCATGACAAATGTCATGGCAAACAATGTCCAAATCACACTGCCGAGTAGTCCTGACAACCAGCCCGGCATGCGTTCGCGAAGTAACATGCCGATACCGCCGATGGTGAACACGCCACCGGCACACGAGATTAACCAGAGATCTGCGTGACTACCTGTAAGTGCCGCGGGAACCAGGCCCGCCACAATCGCTAATATATACAACCCAACGATCAACATACTCCCGCCCGCGAGAGAGCGTTGTTTCGCGTTGACGGGAGTTTTGAGTTTATTCAAACCCGGTTGTTGATTGAGATCGACCATTACGGTGCTGTGTCCACATCCGTCTGCATATATTCCAGATAGCAGGCTAGTGCAACCACAGAGAAAACACAAAATGCCAGTGCGATGGTAAGACGCATAACCCTCCCTCTTATAGACACCTAGTATATATAGCAGGGAATAGGCAAAAATCCGCTTCAACAGTGTTTAATATGAATAAATAATCACATCCCTGTGATTCTGCGCATACCAACTATTTTATTCAGTTACCTGTTGTCACACCGCTTCATCAAATTCTGCTTCTTCGGCAAAGGTCCAGACAAATTCGCCATGCTGTACCAGATCGTGGTTAAAATCCACTTGATCAATTTCCTCGACGCTGATCAATTGGTCACTGTCATCATCCAATATCGACTGTGCCAGTAACTCTTCCCGTACCATCGCCATCGCCAATGCTTCAGCGGCAGCCACATCAGCTGCATCGACATACATTGTGCGACTGAATTCCAGCAACTGTGGCTCGTCATCCACCACAAAATCAAAATTCTCACCAATCACCGTCGCCTTATAACCTGGCATCCTTCCTCCTTCTTTTATATTAATAGATTGATTAACTTAACATCTCATCGATCGACCAGAGCGGCAATTTTACCCTCATGTTCACCCTGATTGCACTCACTGCGTAATTCGATTAAACACCCCGCACACAAACAGTCCATATAACGTTGCGCGATGTAGGCACGGTGCGCATTGCTCAATTTGACGCTCTGGCATTGGCACAGCAATACCGAACCGACTTTACATTCAAACTCGGTGTTGCAGCGCGAACAGATCTTTGTTTCATGTACCGGCATGCAGATTCTAGTCTTTGATTGTTACATTTTTAATGCCGCCCGCACTGCGGGTCGTTCGCTGATTTTATTCACCCATGTGTGCAGATTCGGATAGGTAGCAAGGTTCACATCCGTCATGTCTTCCCAGATCAATAACCATGGATATAACGCAATATCGGCAATGGAATATTCGCCACACAGATATTCGCGTTCTGACAGTTGCCTGTCAAGAATATGCCCTAAGTTCGCCAGCCTGGATTTATACCGCTGCAACACGGCATCGGGGAGTTCAGCCGTATCGGTTAACAGATAATGATAGACCTCCAGCATCGTTGGTCCGACATTGGCCACCTCGAACATCAGCCATTTCATGACCTCTGCCCGTGCCTGGATTGACGTTGGTAAATACTGGCCGGTTTTTTCAGCAAGATAATGCAGAATCGCACCCGACTCAAACAGGGTCACCCCGGTTTGCTGATCGATGATCGCAGGCACCGTGGCATTGGGATTGATGCGATGGAATTCCTCGGCCAACTGCCCGTCATTCTGGCGTTCAACCTGCTGCACGGTATGAGGCAACCCGGTTTCAGCCAACATCACTGACACCTTGCGCATGTTGGGACTATCGCCGGGGATTCGATAGAAAATGATCATGGCTGACTCATCTGAAAAGATACTCGCGCCACATTAGCGTAAAAACCGGATAACAGTCAAAGAGAACATAGACTGGCTATCACTTGCCTTGCATCGTGTTCGCAATTGCTTTAATTGGCAATTGCCTTGCAATCGCCGTGAGTCGATCGATACCCACGTCAGGCTTGGCTGCAATCGTGACAATGCCTTTGTCCTTGATAATAATTGTCGCTGTCGACAGATGTTCGACTTTGTCATCATCCAATGCAGTGAAATTCCCTTCCACGACGGTTTTCTTGAAAGTTTCGGTCGGCATTTCTCCCTCAGGTGTTTGCGAGAGTGGTTCGCGACTTGCTTCGGTATCGGTGTCACTGTTGATTGTGACACTGATCGATTGTTTATCATTGCCATATTCATAAATGAGCATGGCAGTGGTTCTGTCATTCACATCTGAGTTCATTCCCATGGGATTGGGATGTGCGGTCAGTCCATCGAGCGTGTTTGGCATTAATTGCAACCAGATTTTATAGTCATCGGCGAAACAGCTGCATGAGCTTATGTAGATGCCCATCACCCCGCACGCGCTCAGCAAACAACGATGCATGAATCCTCCTGCCAACCGGTTCAGAATAACCTACACTATCCTGATACTTACTTAACGATACCATTCGTCGTTTTTAAGTACCAGTACTGCGTCGCGTTATTCCATACCACCTTGCCAACACTGTTCTGTATACCGGCGACACTTGTAGCACTGATGAATTTTCGTTTGTCCTGGCCAATGCGGCCTGTACCGGATATGGAATTCTTACCTTCAGCCACAACACGCAGCACGCAATAGCCCCAACAAAAAGTAAAGATATGCGCCCTGCGATCCGATATCAGGATGTAAATCAGTTACAATTTACTGTCGATAGATTCCAGACACACCGATCTGTCTTTAGGAGATAGCATGTTGATCGTCGAATGCTGGAGGCGGCTGAGCCCTGTACTATGCCTGTTTGGTGCTCTATCCGCCTGCACAACCACGCCGCCGCTGAAAGATACTCCTGTAACTGACAAACCTGTGGTTATCGTTCCGGAACTCGACAGTAAGGCAAGCATTCCTTTAAGCATTGGCGTTTACCTACCACCTCGCGTGTTGGGCCGCACTGCGATTATGGACTTGCGACACGGCGGTACATCAATCAAAAGCGTGATCAGCAATGGTCCAACCGGTTCGGCCACCATTGCTGCGGTAGCCCACTATTTTCCGGCTCTATTTGCCAAAGTCTATCTGGTTTCGAATTTTCCCGATGCCCGTTTGATCAAGCATAAGCTCGATGTCGTTATTGTCATACAGGATACCGCCACACGTCATCTGCCCGGCACTGCTGCTACAGCAACCGATATTTGGGAAACACAGCTAAAGTTAGCCATCTATCGTCCCGATGGCACACAGCTCGATCATTACTCTGTCAGCACGACCAGTAAACCGACCGACGCCAGGCCAACTGATCCTGCTGCGCTGATTAACTGGACCTACCAGGCCAGCGAAGAGTCGATCAAACCGGCATTAAGAATGGCTTTGCAGCGTTTTCCTAAGACCGAAGTACTGAATCGTTTACTTGCAGAATCGAAACACAACTCGCACGCACATGACGAACCATACTGGCTAAATGTCAGCAAGGAATTTACCCAGACACTCGATAAGGAAAAAATATTCATACCGTTGCCGGATATGACTTTGCATCAATATCTGGATCGTCCTGATGTCAGCGCCGTGGAAAACATGGTCGTCAGTAACTCCCTGGTATTACATAACACCGATTTAATTGCGCAATACTACAACGCCAATCCTTCGGAATTTACGCAACACTTACTGAATCTGTCTAATGAAAACAAATCGATTAGCCAGGTATATGTGCAACAAATTCAGGCCATTGCTGAAAAAAAACATCCCGCGCATACGCCGTTGGCTTTCAAGCGTATCACCGGCTTCAACAAGCCAAAACCTAAAGCCAGGCTGGTTACCACCCAGACTCCCGAACCTGTCAGCGAGTTAAAACAGCCAACGCCCGCTACAGCAGCGGTTACTCCTTTATTTCGCAAAGATGACAACCCGCAGCTGCAGAAGTCAATTGCAATTATTGAAAGTCTTAAACACATTGATAATAAAACAGCCGATACAAAGTCCAATAACGACGAGGCTTGCATGCAAGAGCTGCGCCGATCCAAACAAGATTTGTTGGCTAATGCCAAAACCGCCAATGCCAACGTACAACTATTACGCTCAGCCAGCAGCGGGGCGATTGTCTATACCCCTGGTCATTGCGCACGTCCCGTACCAAAACACAGCGGTGCAGTACAATCCATGCACGAAGCCCAGCGAGTGGCCTTATGTGGCGTGCAGACAGTAAATTGTGCCCTGGCAAAGATCTATACCGGTATGGCCTGCCAGGCGGCAATCCAGCAGTGCATGCAGCAAGCACCAATTGCACGTTGACGATCCCTTAGTATCATACATCGGCTACAATTCAGTTATGGCCGTTGCTACTTCCAACATGACGCATAACCTGTCACAGCAAGCACTGCTGGCGATCTACCTGCCTGCCACACGGCAGCGCTTCAAGCAGGAAGTGAATCGTCTCACCAGTGGCGCGATGGCGGAATTGCTCGGACCGCACGCCGATACGCCCGCCCTGACTTTTTTCATGAGCTATCTCTACGCCTATCACTGGCTTGAACACAATGTGCATCTGGATTATCGTGCCCGTGTACTGGAAAGTTTTCGCGGTGGACGTTTTGGTTTTTTGATGGATTTATTATTATCCGACACCGCCGAGATATTCGTGCAGGGCTATATCCACCATTGGCAAACCAACCCGGAAGGTCCGGTGCAACGGCAGGAATTGCTGCACTTGCTTGCTGCACAACACAATGATCCGCAACAACTCGCACTTTACGTTCTGCGACGCTGGCATAAATTTGGTTTGTTCACCAAACCTTACCTTGTCGAATTCAAAAATGTCAGCCGTGACGAGCGGCAGCGCTATGACGGCATGCTCGGTGAAGCGGATCAGGCACGTCTGGAACTGGTTGATGCGATAGCAAACACCAGTCCTGCCAGCGCAAACATCTGGCGCTACCCTAAACTGGGGATCATTCCTGCGATGGGGTGCCCGCAAACCTGCCGCCACTGCATGTTCACCTGGCGACCACCCAAACCCAAACACGAACAACCCACTCTTATATATAAGCTGGTCGATGCCCACACGGATAGCGTGTTGTTCACCGGCGGCGATCTGACCAAACAGTTGCCTTATTTTTACGATGCAATACGCCAGATGCGCCACATCAAAAATTTTGCCATATTACTCAACGGTGATTTTGCGGACACCCCGCAACTGACCGACGAAATTCTGCAGAACATGGCCAGCGCCGTGAAAGCACGCCCGGCCGGCTGGGCACCGGCCAGGATTCTGCTGCAAATCAGTTTTGATGAATTCCATCAGGAAGTCTACGTCGACAAAAAAGGCCTGTTAGCCGAGCGCATTCCCGTCGCGAAGATTGCCAATATTGTCGCCGCCTATCCCCGTTATGCCAAACAGATTCAGCTGGCGCTGCTGCACAAACAGACCAGTCTCAATTTCTCGATGGACGTGTTACACAAAGGCGTATTTGCCCGCTTAACCAACGAACTGGCACAACGTGGCCTGCAGTTACAGGTCCTGTCCGCCGCACCATCGGCACGCCAAAAACGTAATGTCTTGTCTGGCAATACGCTGGCGCCAGTATTCAAAGACGCCAGTTTTATCCTGAGTCAATTTCCGCAAGCGCCGATCCTGCTGACCAGTTCCACCATCGATGGCTATGGGCGTGGTGCGTTACTGGATGAGTGCGAAACCATCAAGGAAAAAGATCTGTTGCACGAAGTACTGACGCAAGGCCCGCCGCCAGGCGAATCCTTTGATATTGATTTGATGTTCTGGTTCAACGGCTGGGTCACGCTGTTCAATGCCGTGCATATTTGTCTGGGGGATGTCTATCGGGATGGTATCGAGATGATTTTGGCGCGCCAACGCCATGATCCCTTATCCCATGCCTTGCAGTGTTTCGATCGACGCCTGCTGGAATACTATGCAGAAATACATTCCGATCTGGAACAGAAAATCAAAGCCGCGACGGGGCCGCATCATCTGTTCCATTCACTGACCGAAGATCCGCTAGTCAGATTACATATGACACGCCGATTAATCGAAGTTGCCGGTGCGGATCGAAGCCCGACTGCGACGACAGCATAACAAGTCAGGACAAGCCTGATTGCGCGACGAATTCCACCCAATGCTGCACCGGCGTTACCGACACGGCTTGCAGATGCATCAGACAACCAATATTGGCCGTGAGGATCACTTCCGGCGTATTTGCTTGCAGTGCAGCGAGTTTACGTTGGCGTAATTGCGTGGCAAGCGCAGGCTGTAGTAGGGAATACGTCCCGGCGGAACCGCAGCACAGATGCGCTTCGGGTATTTCCGTAAGCTGATAATCCAGCCCAAGCAGGATTTTTTCCACCGTACCAGTCAGTCTTTGTCCATGTTGCAGTGTACAGGGCGACTGGAAAGCCACTCTGGTTTGGCGCTTGTGAAGTGGTTTAATGTTTGCAAAATCTTCATCAACCACGATCTCGCTGATATCCCTGGTTAATGCCGCAATACGTTGCGCCCTGGCAGCATACACCGGATCATCACGCAACAGATGCGCATAATCCTTCACTTGTACACCGCAACCACTCGCCGTACTGACAATGGCTTCGATACCTTGTTCCACATACGGCCACCACGCATCAATATTGCCACGCGCAAAAAGCAATGCTTCCGCCTGACCGGAAGTGTGCTGACTGGCTGCACCACAGCAAACTTCATTCGCGACAGCGATGCAACTGATACCAAAGCGCTCCAGTAATTGCACCGCAGCGAGATTGATACCTGGTGCCAGTGCAGGCTGCACGCAACCTTGTAACAACAGCATTCGACGCGGATGTTGATTCAGCGGCCAGGTCTGTGGAGTCTGGTACCGTGGTATTGTTTTCTCCAGATCGTGCGGTAACAACAAACGCAGTATCTGACCTAATCGCAACAGGCTGGCGAAGCGATTGCGATAAGGAATAATCTGACGTAGTAGCCAGCGACAAACACGCTGCCAGCTGGAACGCAACGATCGTAATTCGATTATCTCACGACCGATCTCCAGTAATCTGGCATATTCGACTCCGGATGGACAAGTGGTCTCACAACTGCGGCAGGTGAGACAACGATCCAGATGAGTAACAGTGTTTCGCGTCACTGCCTCGCCTTCGAGCAGCTGTTTTATCTGGTAAATGCGCCCACGTGGCCCATCCAGCTCATCGCCCAGCAATTGATAAGTTGGGCAAGTCGCATTACAGAATCCACAGTGCACACAACTACGCAGGATCCGATCGGCTTCCTGGCCCTGAGTGGTGTGGCGTATTGATACGGTTAGCGCTGTTTGCATACCGCTACAATACACGTCATCACATTAAAATTGAATCGTCTCACGGTGGCATATTAATCCGTTGCAGGATGCGATTGCGCTTAACTTTTGGTACAACTGCGTAAATGTGCGATATTCTTAAACCAGGCCTGCACTGTCTTGAACTTAACCAACAGCGTTGTTGGTATCCCGTCGAGGCTGCCATTGGTGAGCCAGTCGATAATCCAGTAGAGTTTGAGATCAGCCACGCTCAGATTGTTCCCCACGGTAAACCCGGTATTGCCATTGGCAATGAGCAGCTGCTCGACGTAACCGATCCAGCGCGGCAGAGTTTCTTCGGCAAGAATTTTGCGCATCGCCATTTTCTTCGTTGTGTCCTGTTCATGCAGACTTGGCCCAAGTAATTCATTGATATCCTCACCCAGACTCAATATTTCATCTACTCGGAGCGCACGGATCGGATCATCCGCCGGATAAAGACCCGCCAGACGGCCGGCAAAACTGAGGATGGCATTGCTTTGACCGACCTTTATATGACCTGTTGTTGTCTGGACATCGAGTACCGGCAATCCACCGAACGGATACTCACCGGCCGCTTTACGTTTGCCAAATTCTTCCGGTGGCACATGCACATCCTCGTAAACCACGCCACCGATATTGAACGCATCACGAATTGGACCGGCACGACCGGGGAAAGGAAAGTAATGCAGACGCAGCTTTAAGATGTTATTCATGTATAATTTCTCCAGTATTCCAGTTTTAATTTTTCGTTAAGACAGCATGTCTCGTATCATACTTGAGTTTCCCTGGCGGCAAAACCGCTTCGCCTGACTTTAAAAAAAGTATTTTTTACATGCACACTTTCCCATATATCGAAATACCAACCCTGCATCTATACTAGCCTCTCGCGGCTGTCGTATTAACAATCAACATTCCGATTAAAACTGCCAGATAACATGTGTGAATTCGCAAGACAATTACATAGTTCTAAATGATAATAACAAACAACCATAAGGAGAATATTTCATGCGAACATTCCTGGTTTGGATAACATGCACCTGCGCCCTGCTCATGGCTGGCTCTACCGCATACGCCGCACAAAAATATCTGTTCTATATCCATGGCGCCAAGGTCAAGGATGCCAATGACCCTAAAGTAAAACAGTATGAAGCGATTATTACAGAATTAAAAAAATCCGGCTTTAATGTGAGCTTCGAATTGCGGCCTGCGGATGTGGGGGATAACAATACGGCGGTACAGGACTATGCCGCAAAAATTGCAGGCAAGGTCAAACACTTGCTGGATGCAGGCACCCCACCTGCAAATATCACTGTGGCAGGATTTTCACTGGGTTCCACCACCACCGCCGTCATCGCGGGGTTAGTCAACAATCCCAAAGTCAATTTTGTTTTTCTGGCTGGCTGCGCGAATAAACCGGCAGTGCCCGTTACGGTCGACTATTCCAGGGTCAAGGGACGCATCCTTGCCATCATTGAAGCTTCGGATGATCACTATGGCACCTGTATTGGCCGATTACCCGAAGGCATAACCTATCACGAGGTGAAATTAAATTCCGGTAAAGGTCACGAGACTTTTCGTCTCACAGAACTCATCCCATTATGGAAAGATCCAATGGTTGAGTGGACCAAGATACAGTAACAAACCAGGCGGTGACTTCACCGGACTTGCGTGACAAGCCACGCAGGTCCGGTGAATTTAAAAACAAACATTAAAATCAGCAATTTTATTATTTTTTGGCTTTCGCTTTGGCCGGACCTTTCCCTTCAATACTTGTCGCCGTCATTTTGTATTCTACGGTGACTTTTTCACCTACCTTGGCTTCACCTTTCATCTTGGTCGTCGCATCACGTGCGATTTCCCACTTTTCATTGCCTTTCTGAACTACGATCTTTGAATCTGTCATTTCCAGTACCGGACCGGTAACCTGATAGGCCATCGCCACTGAACTGCTTAATAAAAGGCTGGCGAGTAAAATAACTTTGCGTTGCATACATTGACTCCAGTTTTAAGTTAGGTGGGACTACGATAGTGAATAGCGAATACAAGTGTCAAGTGATGTTTGCGGTTAGTCGGACTTATATGGTTTTACCGTATTGTATTGATACTTGAAACTATCACCCTTTTTGTAAACCGGAATCACCTTTATATAAACCAGTTCATGCTTTCAGTTTAGTCGCGTTAATAATGCTTCACTATGAATAGTTGGCGTATTGTGGATGCCTGGCAGTGACTGGCCTGAAAAACGCTCGCATATATTGAATATCGCTCTCCATATCATCCGATAACATCATGACGGGACCAAACACCGTGGCGCGTTTGGCGTAGTCGATGGCAACCAATTGCACTGGCACCTGGGCTTGTTTTGCGATATGCCAGAACCCGGTTCGCCATTTCGGCACCGGTTTACGCGTGCCTTCCGGCAAGATCGCCAGAAAAAATTTATCGTGCGTCTTAAAATGATTGGCCATTTGTGTAACCATATCACTGTGCACACTTCTGTCCACGGGCACAGCACCGAAGTACGCCAGGCATTTACCTGCTACGCCTTTGGTATATTTGTCGGCAATAAACCATGAAGCATGCAGCCCCATGGCCAACAGTAACCCGAAATTATTGGTAAAATCCCACCACGATGTGTGCGGTGCCAACACAAATAAAACTTTGGGCGATTGACAGAGTTCACCTTCGGCACGCCAGCGACACAGACGCATCAGCAGCCGACCGAGCCACTTGCTGAATCGATTACCGCGCTGTGGTATTGCGTCACCCAGTTTTGGAATCAACATGATTTTTGTCCTGACCGTGGATGAAAAATACAGTACACACACTAATCTGACACAATTTTCCTATTCTGACTGGATCATTTAGATAACTGCCCAGCCACCTTATTTCGGTTATGTTCAATCAGGCAATATTTATACACCGGCACTTGTCCTTCAGCATGCAACTTTTTAACGTCACTGTAATCCGCATAGTGCCTGTTCCATTTTTCCAGTTCTACATTCATTTCCTGATTGCACACCGGAATATACGGTTCGAGATTTTCACGACAACCCGGCTCTGGTATCGTAATCTTGTCCAGCATGGCATGGTCATTACAAATTTGACTGATCGTTAACGCTGCAATGTAATTGATATAATCTTGTTTATTATGTACCGTCGCCTCGGATAACTCCGGGGTCGGCACGGGTATCGTCAACCCCCTATTCACTTCTACAAGCGTAGATACAGATGATTCCGGCGTTGGCCTGGATAGCGTCAGCTCCTTGCTCGCTTCTACATAGGAATATCTTCGTGCAAGTGTCATTCCCTCTTCGGGTTGGAGGGTGCGCAAGAAATTACGTCCGCTTCTGGCACCTGTTTTAGCCTGCATGTACTCAACATAATAAGTTTCTCGCGCACCTAGAACCATCGCCAACCGTACTTTTACGTGAAAAGAAGAAGCTAAAATACTGTAGGAACCTGCAGGCAAATATATATAGGAATAATTCCTGTCATTGAGCGTTACGATATTCCTTCCATTCACAGAAAAATTGGTAGCCCAACGATTATTGAGCTCATCCGTTGAACGGAGAATATATACCAGTGCCATCTCGGCGCCTGGTGCTGGCGGGGGGTCATTGGACTTTTTAACAGTATCGCAAGCAGCGAGGAACAGACTCAACCCGCTAACAAAAAATAAAACTGCCGTTTTTATTGTCATGCTGCCTTCTTATTATCAACTCTACGCAAGTTATAGCCAGATTACTGGTCACCCCAGTAACAGAAATATAAATAGTTCGATTATTTAATCAAGGAATTTTCAGTGCCCAGCGCAACTTCCCGACCATAGCATGACATACTCACGCCTTACCCTGTACGCTGAATGCGTTCTTTGCTCGAATAATAATCGATATTCGAGCCAGGGTTAGTAATTATTTTATTCATAAAAACGCATAATAAATCGTCAGCCAATGTATTCTGTCACAACAATAATCCGCCATGTGGCATGCTAGAGCAGTAAGCAATCATTTTGACTCAAAGGATAATGACAATACAATGATGAAATTCAATGCCATCAAATATTTTTATAATAATCCCTTCGCGCCAACCTTATCGACCTTGATCACTTTTCTGAGCCTTTTCATTATGTTCACATACGGCTGTCATGCGGAACCAACAACAGCGCACTATGCCAAGGATCACCTCTCATTTAATTTTCCCGCAGACTGGGTTGCCAAAGAGGATTATCGTGCCTCGGGTTCAAGACGCTCGGTCAGTGTGGAGACGCCAGGTACTTCTCTCGTGCGTATCTAGATGTACGCCAATGATGTATTGGAACCAATCGCTGAATATCGACAACTGGCCTCAGCATTACAACAATTCGCGCTTCGCTTTAATAGCCGCGATATCACCGCCAAGTTACAGCCCAAGCAACCGATAAAGCAAGAACATGTCCAACGCCAAGCCTTCGCGGGATTAAAATAAACCCAAAAATTCATTGGCGGTGATATTACTAACGAAACCCTGGTGCGCGAGTTTTACCGAATTGATGCGAACAACGAAATTGTATTCATCGTCCTAGATTCGACCAAAGACGAATACAACAAGCCTGCTGCAGGCCTGGAAATCATATTGCAAAGTTTTAAATACTAATTATTTTATCTGCCAAGTTATTCGACGGTCAGGCTTTGTCAAAAACCGATTAAATATTTAGCCACCGCGTAGATCAGGC
>JAHECZ010000109.1 GCA_024641475.1 Gammaproteobacteria bacterium | reverse complement strand
CACAGATCGACGCCTTTGTATCGATTGGTGCGCGCAGCAAGCTGGGTCGCAACTGCTGGATCATGGCCGGTTGCCGGATCGGTGACGATGTAACGATCGGCGATGACTGTGTGCTTTATCCGAACGTAGTGCTGTACGACGGTGTGCAATTGGCTAATCACGTCATGATCCATGCCGGTAGCGTAATTGGCTCTGATGGATTCGGTTACAAGTTTCGCAATGGCAAGCACATCAAGTTTCCGCAAGTCGGCACCGTGGTGATCGAGTCCGATGTCGAGATCGGCGCGAATACCTGTATCGATCGGGCCGCACTGGGTGAGACGCGTATCGCGGCCGGCACGAAAATCGATAACCTGGTGCAGATCGCCCATGGCGTCAAGATTGGTGAACACAGTGTTATCTGTGGTCAGGTGGGTATCGGCGGTTCAACGGTGATCAAGGATCATGTGATGTTGATCTCACAATGCGGCGTCGCCGACCATGTCACGGTCGGTGCACAGGCTATGGTATTAGCACAGGCCGGGGTGACCAAAGACGTCGCCGACAAGGAACAGGTGATGGGTTTCCCGGCGATGAAACGCAAGGAATGGCTGGTCGAAGCGGCGGCATTGCGCCGGCTGGCGGGCAATCAAAAAGCCATCGATGAACTGGTGCGGTTGTTGCCCACCTTGCGGCAGCCGGATAAGGAGGAATAGAGAATGAGGGCAGTGGGTATGAAATTACTGTGTATGCTTATCGCCATGCTGTTCCTGGCAGCCTGCAGTGAAAAGCAGGCCGAAGAATTTGCCTTTCGCAAGGTACTCGAGCTTGAATTAATCAAACTCTGTGGTGATGCCGATAAAGACTGTGGCGAGGCGGTAAAGACACAGATAAAGGTTTGCATGGAAAAGAGTGACTGGCGCAAGTACCTGCAAAACCAGGATGATCAGGCCGAATTCAAGCGATTTACCACCGCGTTTTATGCCTGTATTGTCGACAAAAATGGCAAACCCTATTTTCATGTGAAAAATGATGAGTAACCACCATCATTGCGGTTTAATCGGGTAAGAAACGCTGAGATGCAACCACATATGAAATTATTATCGCCACGACAGGTTGTAGTACGCATCGCAATCATCATTTCGCTGGCGGAATTTTTGATCATGCTGGTATTAGGCGTACTCCCGCATGAAGCGGGCGCCTATGCCGACGCGATACTCGATGTGGTCATGCTGGCGCTATTATCCACACCGCTGATTTATTTTTGGGTTGTCCGCCCCTTTGTCAAGGATCGCGATGAAGCCTTATCGCAGATCAACCAATTGGCGCATCTGGATCCGTTAACGCATTTAGCCAATCGTCGGTTGATACTCAAGCATCTGCAAAAATGCATCGCCAGCAATCTGCGGCATCAGATCTATGGTGCCCTGCTGCTACTGGATTTGGATGAGTTCAAGCAAATCAATGATGCCTATGGCCATGATGTGGGCGATGCCTTGTTAATCGAGCTGACGCGGCGAATTCAAGCCGTTACGCGTGCCGAAGACGTAGTGGGCCGTTTGGGTGGTGATGAATTCGTGGTGATCCTCAATCATCTGGATACCAATGAATCCGGCGCACGCGAAAAAGCAACACAGATTGCCACCAAACTCATCGAACTGGTGAGCGAGCCCTATCAGCAAAGTGAAAAACAAATGCGCGTTGGCGCGAGTGTTGGGATACGATTGCTTGAGCCCGAGACGATCAATCCGGAAAAGGCCATTAGCGAAGCCGATATGACGATGTATCGCGCCAAGCAGGCCGGTAAGGGGCGGGTGGAGATATTCGAAAAATAACAAATTCATCTGCAAGCAAACAGAGATAAAAAATCACAAGGAGGTCAGCATGAGTACCATTCCCGGCCCCGACGGCAAACCGCGCTGTCGCTGGTGCGCCGCCACACCGGAATACCTGCACTATCATGACACCGAATGGGGCTTCCCGGTCAGCGAAGATAAAACCTTATTCGAAAAACTCTGCCTCGAAGGATTTCAATCCGGGTTAAGCTGGCGCACGATTCTCGCCAAGCGCGAGAATTTCCGCGCCGCGTTTCGCGATTTCGATTTTCATCAAGTGGCCCGTTTCACCGCCCGCGATATCGAGCGACTGCTCAAGGACGCAGGCATCGTGCGGCATCGCGGTAAAATCGAAGCCACGATCAATAATGCCAAACAGGCGATCAAGCTTATCGAGCAACATGGCTCGCTCGCCGCGTTTGTGTGGCAATACGAGCCCGCCGCCAACAATCTCAAAAAACCCCAAACCCTCACCACCTCCGCCGAATCCATCGCACTCTCCAAGGAACTCAAAAAACGCGGCTGGAAATTCGTCGGCCCCACCACGGTGTTTGCCTTCATGCAGGCAATGGGCTTGATCAATGATCATGTCGACGACTGCGTCATTCGCGCCAAAGTCGCACGCGCACGCAAAAGCTTTAAACGGCCAGGAGGCGAAGCACATGCAACTCGTGGAAGATGACCTGGCACTGCAACCGTATCGCGTGATCCTGACCGGTTATGCAAATAATCAGGACGCACAGCTTGTTGAGGAAAATATCGCGCGGTTTTTCAAAATCACGCTCAATCAAGCCCGGCAAGTGCTCAACGACGTCCCCAAAAGCCTGAAAGAAAATCTCACGCTGGCACGGGCGACAACCTACCAAAAAGCAATTGAGAACACCGGCGCCAAATGCACAATTGAAAACATGCGCAACGACAGCGGTCGCATTACTCAGGAGTAAAGCTAAGGTATTGGTCCTTAGCCACAATATTGTTAGGTAGTTTTGTTATGATTTTGTTGTAGGCGAATGTTCGTTTAACAAAAAGGGGACTGATGTTATTTTCGGATCAAAGTACTGATACAATGGACAGAAAATAAATCTGTCCCCTTTTTGTTTCAATGGACTTGGTGCGTGCGGTGAAATTCCCTATAAGCCATTCTAGGAGACACTATGCCAACCTATAAGAATAGAGAAGATCTTTTTAAAAATGCTTTTGATAGGGAAGATTCGGGTGTCATGCTGAAAAAGGCATGTTCTGATTTTGCTAGCACATTAAAAAAGTGTCTTAATGAGCATGGTGAGGTAGAAGTTGCGCAGGAAATAGAGCATCTTTTAATTCCTTACCAATCACCGGTTGGTGATTCAGTTAGCTTTAATATTCAAGCGTACGCAATTCCACGACCAACACTAGAACAGCGTAAGGCAATTGAGCCACGCGAGGAAAGGGAAATCGATATCGATACAGACGGGTTGCATGTAAATATTGAGGTGAACACTTTGGGACTGATTGATAGGCTCTCGATTTTCAACTCACCAAATATCTATAATGCTTTGATATCCGCTTTGAAAGTAAAATGGGCCAGCGACCCAGTAATAATCGAAGATCAGCAAAAATGAAGCAAGCGTAGGTTGGACTGAATAAAATGATGTCCAACAAACAAAAAGCGGACGCATTTATTTTTTTGCTGTCTCGTTCCCCTTGGGAAGAAAAGGGGACGGATTGGAAGAAAAGGGGACGGATTTATTTTCTAAGTGATTTATGATTGGGATTGAGTAGAAAAAAAGATTAGTCCCCTTTATTTCGAGCTAACACCTTGTTTCGGTGTTAGCCCGCTATTGCTGATTTTTAGTCGGCATCTCCTTTCATTGTTGGAGTTATCCGAAATCGCAAACAGTTGGATTGAGTTATGGGATTGTAGCTGAAAGATAATCAGGTATGATTTGGGTTAATATTTTGGTGGGTGTCCAATTTCATTGGTGATTTCATTTATTTGCTGGCTAACTATTTGCCCAAATAGATCTACTGGAGAATATATGAAAGACTTAAATCAACTGCAGAATTAAGGGGACAGATTCTGAGCTATCCCCACAAAATTGCGATCAAAAACAATGATTTAGGTATAAATAGGATCAGGTAGACATGCATGGCATTTTTTGATCTTGTATTAATTGTCAAAGTTAATATAAGGAAAACGC
>JAHECZ010000057.1 GCA_024641475.1 Gammaproteobacteria bacterium | reverse complement strand
TAAAGTTGCTGGACGGTGATCAAGTCATGGCGGAGCTCAGAGCCAGATACCCAAAAAAATAATCGTTACTTACACGGACGTAAATAATAATGGATATAAGGTTAACGCCTCTAGCCCGGCAAGAGATCAACGAGGCAGCAGACTACTATGATGCAAACAGATACGCAATATGTTAAAGGTCACCCCGGCGCAGCGACTGGCGATGGCCGAGGAATTAATGCAGTTTATTCTTATTGCGCACACAGCAAAGCCGATTAAGATATGAATTTTTATCCTGACCAAAAATGTCCCTTGTTTGTATCTAATAATAAAGCATGAATTTTAATAATTTCAGTTTTGTTTTGATTGGGACATTTCTTGCGTTATCAGTCACTATAAAAGCAGAGCCCAAGATTTCAGAAGAGTTGTCGCATGCATTTATGGCGCAACAACAACGCGCGCTCAATCATGTCAAAGATGTATCAGAATTCAAGAAAGACTTGAAACCTTTGGCTGATAGGAATGATCCGGTAGCGCAATTTTATTATGCGATGTTGCTTGAGGGTGAGTTGTCAAACGATTTGCGTATTCGTTATTTGCAGGCGTCAGCGAATGAAGGGTGTGCGGGAGCTGCCGGTGTTGTTGCCATGCATTACTTGAAAGTAAATAAGGCGATGGGACGTTTCTGGTTAATGCATGCCGCAGAAAATGGAGATGCAATGTCGCAAGTAACGGTGGCATCGACTTACCTCAGTGGTGAAAATGGTTTTAAGAAAGATCCAGTTGCCTCGTATGGATGGTTACTTTTGGCCTCTGAGCAGACGTATGATCTTGGATTGCTTTCGATGATTAATATTAACGTACATACAGGGGCCAAAGAGTATAGTCAGGAGGTGGAGCGTGCAGGTAAAAGCTACTATCTTGATCTGAAGAAAAAATATGGAATAAAGCCGTTTTATATGTGTGGGCAGTCTTTGCCAGGAAATAATAGAGTTTCTGGAAAATAGCGGAATGGCGAATATTGAATTTTACTCTAACCTTAAATGTTCTGGATGACTGCAAAAATCGGCTCACGACTGCATGGAGAAGATGAGACCTGAGGTCGGCGACTGCAAGCATGCAGGAGGTTGAGCGAAGCGGGTGCCCGGGCTGAGCGAGTAATTGTTTCTAATATTAGAGAATATTTCTCTCTGGCCCTTAAATCAAAGAATCCATCGCTGCTTGGTCTGTCAGCTTCGCGATAGCTAAAAGCCACCCCGGCGCAACGTCTGGCTATGGCTGAGGCGTCACAAGAGCTGGCTATCAAAGCAGGGACAATCAATAAAGTTTGTAAAATGTAAAATATGACTATGTGCATGAATACTGGTCATTTTCTTGTGAATAAATTTTTAATTACAAGATACTGATTACGATTGTATACTTAACACTCAGGCAAGCGGACATGCTGTGTAACAAATAAACAGGGAGTGCGTATGATAGGTCCATCATTAATGACAAAAATCCGGAATGATCTTGATCGGTGGGAAACCACCATCTTATGGATGTATCTCGATTCTGAAGGGTATGTAACTGTTGGCTGTGGTACGATGCTACCCGACACCGCCAGTGCAAAAACGATTAAATTCTTCCACGAAAAAACACTCTTGCCCGCAACGGTGACAGAAATCGAGGCGGCCTGGAAAAAATTGCATCTTGGTGCAAATACGCAGAAAGCGGCAGCTCCCAAGAAAAAATTCTCGGCCCTGCACTATAAAAATGAAACTGATCTCCGGATAACCATTCGTACATCTTCAACACTACGCGATAGCCATGTTGAAGCGGATTATCGTCAGCTAAAACAAATATATCCAAACTTTGATTTATTTCCCGAAAACGCGAAACTTGCCCTCTTTGATATGGTCTATAACCTTGGCCCAGGCAAAGGTAAAACGCGTCATCACCGTTCGACTGGGCTGCGACATTATAATTTGTTGAACGCCGCAATAAACAAAGAAGACTGGGAATCTGCGGCAACACATTGTGCAAGACGCGGTATCCCTATTGAGCGGAATAGAATGACGGCGGCACTATTTCGAAGTTGTGTGATGAAAAGAGTAGTCAATCCTGCAATAGTTATGTACGCATAGATATTTAGTTAAATTCAACAATGGAGTGATGAATAGTGTCAAATTCTAAAGCAATCCGAATCAGTATTATTTATCTTATCTTCACGTTATTTTCCTGCCACAGCGTGTCAGCAACGGATTTTAGTGGTGACTGGTCGGATAACGGTAGCGGAACTGCCCGTATAGGTAATCTCAAGATATCAAAAAATACCATTGCCATTTCCCATCTGGTGTCTTATTCCGTGGCTAACAATGATGTTGCGGGGGCTTCACAAATTTATAAAGTGAGCAAGGTGAGCGCTAAAACCGATCCATTAGGCTGCGGCCCAAGTGGGCATGTGACCTATATTGTCGTATCGCCGCTAGCAGATACCCCCGGCACGCAACAGCAAGCGATTCGTGTGATTTTCTATGGCGGGGCAGCGGCACCAAATGTGAAAGAAATAGACGATGATCCTGCCGTATGTGCAGTCCATTCCTTTGGTAAATCAACACAAACACATTAGCCGCAAAATATTGTTGTCCGATAAACGATTTATAGAGTTAGGTGCGATTCAAATTCAAGTTTAATCCGAAAATCATTTTTGTTCTTGGTATTCTGGCAAGCTGCGATGGGAATGCGACATCGCCGCAGGCTGTGCAGAAATCAATAGTCCCTTCGGTTGAATCAGCAGAAACAGTCTCAGCGGGTGCGATCACGTTCAAATTCAATACCATTAAACAAAAAATAACGGACAGCGACGCGCCATTGGGCAGATGGAAAATAGATAAAACCTATCCGGTCATTCAGTCCGTCAGCAATCCAGCAGTGGCCGCTGCGCTCAACAAGCAGATTGAGGCGCTGGTTCATCAATATGGTTGTAAGAATAAGTGTGATGAAGGATTTAACGGTGAGGTGACCCTGGCGAATAAACATCTCTTTAGCATGCGCTATGAAATGATGTGGATGTGCAGTGCAATGCCGCATCCCGACAGCACACAAGGTGCGCTGAATTATGATTTAACCAAAAATACGCCCATCACACTGGATACCGAATTTAGCGATGACGCACAACGCATGGCGTTTACCGCGATGGCGCTAAAACGATTAAATCAGGCAATAAATGCACACAGTGAGAAAAGCCAGATGCAATGTCCCGCCGCGACCGGGCTGGGACGGTTCTATGTGACAACCGACACGATCGTGATTAGCTCACAACCCATCGAACATGCGGATTCAGCCTGTGAGGCCGAGGTAGCCTTGCAGCGCAGCAATGTCGCTGTGTATCTGAAACCGACGAGTGCGTTGCGCTAGCAGTCAGCGTCGGCAAACCGCTCGCCGCCCTCCCGTCTTCGCCTTACCGGTTAGGTAAGCGGTAATCATGAACAGGTCTTGTGGATTTCGGACCCTTTGGGGGGCAGCGCAGGGTATAGGGGCTCGCGAAAATGGGCTACACTTCAGGGCAGTACTGACTGTTATCGCGAGAATTGAAATAGGGCTTGGCGATGAAAGCAGACATCAAATTGCAGGCAAAGAAAAATGCCCAACGTCGATAGCGATGACTACGAAGAGAGCTCGTATATGTTTGAGAAGGAATTGAGCAAGCTGGTGGCGATTTACAAGCAGGAAGAAAAGAAAGGAAATGTCTCGATTCCTTTAGTGAAGTTGCTGCACGCGCCGTTTGATAAGTTGGTTGAGAGCTAATTATGGAAAAATAAAATGGGGCAGATTTATTATCTATTTGCGCTTATCAATACCATTCTGAAAATAAATTTATCCCCAGTATTTTTTCTGACCCATTGATTCTTTCAAATGTAATTTAACCACCACATCGATTCGGTACAGTACACCCAGGCTGACATTTTTCCCCGCTGGGCATGTAAGCAACATTGTTAGGCAAGCTGGTATCGTGATAACTAACACCAGAAGTCATGGTGCATTCACTCTCGCAGAGTGGCCTGCCGTTATCGGGGCCGCTACACCAATGTGTATATCCATCACCTGCGGTACATCTTTTATCTGGTCCACAGGGTTGGCCTGAGTATGTTGGAATTGCCGGTTGTGCTGCCGCAGTCTGCTTATTGTTTGTTGTTATGGATGGTTGATTTTGCGGAGGTAAACTTAAATTATTGGTATGCGACTTTGTTGGTGCAGGCATATTTTGAATATTGCTATTGCCCTTGTTCGCAGCATAATTCTGTGCTGACATGCTTGCGATAGTGGCTAGCCCTCCGATAGTTGAAGCCCACATGGCTTTAGATTCTTGCTCATCTTCTCGCCTCTTTGCTTCAGCTTTGGCTTCTGCTTCTCTTATATTTTTTTCATATTCATCCAATGCGAGATTCGCATCTCCGGAAAATTTATTCACCTGAGCTATAAATTCGGGGAGTGTTTTCGCATTAATATGCCCTGCGTGTAAAATATTACCATGGAGATGTTTGGATTCAGCGCCCTTCTTTAACAGTATATCCGCATAGTTAAAAAAGGTTGGCAAATCGGCAGAGTGTTTACGACTTCTGAGAATAATTTGTTCAATTACAACATCTAATGGATAGAACCACATTCCTAATTCAGGCAAACTTGAATAATGATAGCCGGAATTATCAGGGGCACACTGTTGGTTTACCTTTGCGCCCTGTTCTAATATCGCAGCTACTGCGGGAGCCGCTTTCTTGGAACTCAATAAAGCGCACAACGGCGTGAGTGGTTCAGTAAATGGCCAGCCAGGACCTGAGTCTAAATATTCGTTTGGATCAATTTTGTGATTTAGCGTTAACTCTATGAGAGCTTCAGGATGGCCTTGGCGTAAATCGAATGCGGGTGTAGCGCATCCCGCCAGAATAGTTGTAATTCCTATTAGAATCAGAGTCGTTTTTTTTAGCATAAAAATAGTTAAGTGTTAGTGAATGTTAGTGGGTGAGTTGCCATCTAAACCAAGACAATTCTTTGTATCGGCTTGGCGTTTCTAGACTTTAACGGGATATGGGATATTTGTGGTCAGAGTCTGAGCTATCCCTACAAATATTGATCAAAAATCAAATACTTGGCAATAACGGAATAACAGTTAAAATATTCAATCCGTAATTCTGCTTAAATATAGCGATTTTTATGCGTAACAGGTCATACATCCATATCAAACTAAACGCACAGTAATTAGATTTCAACTTGGTAATCGCAATTCGACATTTAAGTTATTGATTTAGATCGAAATTATGTGGGGATGCCTCAGGGACGGAGGGATTAAATTTTCTCCGTCCCTTTTGACGTTCGGTCTACTTAGCCCGCCAGTTTGTCCTGAATTGCCTTAACCACGACATTACTGTCCGTTGCGCTCACGGTGAGCAGGTTGCCTTCTTTCTTGTAGAAACCGACCAGTGGTGCGGTCATGGCGTCGTAGGTATCCAGTCGCTTGCTGATGGCGGCTTCGGTTTCATCCTCACGTTGAATCGTTGGGCTGCCACATTTGTCACAGATGCCGTTGACCTTGGTGGGGTTGCTCTTGGTGTTATAAATCGCCTGACACGATGAATTGGAACAGGTACGCCGCGTGGTCAGACGGTCCAGGATCACGGCGCGTGGCACGTCGATTTCGACCGTGAAATCCAGCTTGATGCCCAGTTTGGCGAGCAGAATCTTGAGTGCTTCTGCCTGTGGAATGGTGCGTGGGAAGCCATCGAGCAGGAAACCCTTGGCGCAATCGGGCTGCTGCAGACGTTCTGCCATAATCCCCATGATCAGGTCATCGGAGACCAGACCGCCGGAATTCATCGCGGCTTTGGCTTTCAGACCGAGTTCGGTCCCCGCGGCAACGGCGCCGCGCAGGATATCGCCGGTAGATATCTGTACGGAACCGTCCAGCTTGGTGAGTAACTTGGCAACGGTGCCTTTGCCGGCACCCGGGGCACCCAATAAAATTAAACGCATGACATATCCTCTCAATTCGGTTTATAAAAAGTGCGCGCATTGTGCCTGTATGAAGGGTTGAAAGCCAATTTATTAAATCTGTTTTGCTATAAAGAGAGATTGTTGAATGAAATAGGTATTCCTCAGTCTCTGCCCCTTATTACGTAGACATTTTCGTCGAACCCTTCCTATTCAAGGAGATAGCGAAGCGAGCGGTACCCATGGATATCGATGGGATCAGGGTTTAGGTTTGTGCTATAAATGACCTAAGTACGATGAAACTGGCACGGGCTGCTCTGGCCCTTGTTTCGTCATTGAGACTCGCTCGCAGTGAAAATGAAATAAAGGATTGGCGAGCTTAATCAGAGGATGAGCGGACATGACAGTAACAAGTGATAATATTAAAAAACTTATCTCATACGCGTGGAATGACTGGGAAGTAACTGCTCAAGAGCAGAAAATGGTTATCGATTCGCTTAGAAGCGATCCGGACATAAATAGCACGATAACCGATCTTAAAAAAGAAGAATTGATTGATGAGCTTGTATATCGTGTTTATGATTTAAATCTGAAAAATTCTTTAATCCAAATTCTTGGCGGCGGGTTGAATAACTCAAACGCCGCCTTGCTTACCCCTTACATGTCAAAAATTCATATACAAAATCACATACTGCCATATTTTTCCTGGCTGGATATATTCAAGATATGTAATTCTTTTGTAAATTATTTCAAACGCAATGGAATGATATTCAATACAGGGGCTGCCCCTGTTGCGTCCATCATTGGAACCACATCGGAGTCGCCTTATTCTGGTTCTGGAGCAACGGGGACAAATCCAGTGAAGCAAGATATTCCAATATTTGATCAAATTAGATTGGCTACCAAACATGCAGCAACAACCAAGCGTTATAAAAATCCTGTGGGCTCGCTAACGGGTTACTTATCCACCCTCAGTTCAGCACAAAAATTGGACCAAGTGACAAACCTGGTGAGGCAACCGGTTAGCTCAGTGTTTCCAGATGCGTATATATCAAAACCACCAAGTCGCATCGAGGTAATTAAGTTAGCCGGAAAAATATATAAATTACAACCCGCATTAATTACAGGATTTATTTTGGCAGAACAACGTGATCAGTCAGCGAAAGAAGATGCAGCTGATTATAAGGGTGCGGTAAGTATAAAAAATGCCAACACCTCAATTGGATTGGGCCAGATTGTTGTTTCGACAGCCAAGAGTAATAATTTATTCTCAGATTTGTTGCCGCCTGCACTCGTGACAAGCCTCAATCACAAGCAAATAGCCACTCTGTTGGCCTCGGATGAATTCAATATCTTTGGCGTCGCTAAATATCTTCGTATGGTAGCAAATTCAGCAGCAACGATATCACCGGTGAATTTAGCTAAGACCAAGGCGGTTTATCCTGGCGTAAATATCACTATGTACGCCATGGATTCATCAGTGTGGCCGGCTGACAACATTAAGGCGTTAGGATCTGAATATACCTCTAAGGCCTGGGATGGCAGGATTTTTTCAAATTGGGGTGATTTTGTATACACCGCATACACGAACGTTAAAAGCGCAGGTATACCATAATGAAACTACAGGGTGTTTTAGTTATATTGGTCATTTTACTAATGTCCATTAATGTAGGTTGTGAGAATAAAAGGACTCAACAAATGCAAAAATTGACACATCAAACTGGTTTCACCTTGTCTGTTCCGGCGGATATAAAATATCAAGCAACTTCAAATGGCTACATATTATTTCCGCCGGGTGGCAGGGAGTTGCGCTCGCCAATTGAAATCAAAGTCACTTATTCAAAGGAAGCCATGCCGGCAGGTCAGTTTGATAAAACTAAAAAAATAGAAGGCGACGTTGTTCATTATCGAATGGAGGAAGTGAATGGCGGTTCAGGCGGCACTGAATACACCATTCAAGCCTGGAAGCCATTGTCTACTGGTTATCTGATATATGAACAATTAATTCAGATGGAGCCGCCAGAGAAACCGGATTTCGAGTTATTTTGGAAAATTGTATCCGTAAAATAGGAGTCAGAGGCTGAACTATCCCTGCAAAATTACGATCAAAAACAATGATTTAGGTTTGAATGGGATTAGGTGGACACGCATGGCATTTTTTGATCTTGTATTAATTGATAAAGTTAATATAAGAAAAACACCATGCATGTCACCCGGATACTTGATAACTATTTAAAGAAACACTGTCAAGGCATACATCAGAAACGCATGAAATCACTGGTCACGGCGAGCATAGCGTTGATGACAGGTAAGAAAGAGACCGCCACGGGTTGGGGCGTGACATGCGTACCGCTCACTCTGTTTTCAGCTACAAACTTTTCCTGTCAGGGAAATGGTCCTCGCAGGTTAATGTGCCGGCCGGGAAATTTGACTATGCAGTGAGTTATGAAGCACAGCCTGATGAAAAATCACTACCAGCGATGCTGGATCAGGTAAAAGTGGTCACGCCTACATGTACTGCCACCTTGCAACGTGCCGATCTTGAAAACAACTTCAAGAAGGATCCGGAAGGCCGGAACACATGGGATCTGCATGTGTCGTCTCGGCTGCTGATTTCATTTGGGTGTTCCAAATAAAATAAGTGCAGAAAAAGGGGGTAGGTCAGTCTCTGACCCCAAGTATCTTATTATTGCCGTAAATTATAACCGGGTTACTGAAGTATAAACACCCCTCGGTAAAATCGTGTCCGGCCATCCATTAAACTGCGCTGGGCGTTTTCAGCTTTCAAGCCAAGATTATCCACATACGTCGTCAAACTTAAGTTAACTTGCGATGAGGAATTATTTGAGCCTTTAACTGAAAAATTTTGCTGGGATTCACTCACATCTTCAAAATAATCCGCAACGAATCCAAGTGCTTCCAGCATTTTTTTCATCTGCGCGGCAGTGAGCAGAAAATTTTCAGAGGCATCACTTGCCCAGGGTAACGGGAATTCAAGCACGTCCGGACGACCTGCCAGCATTTCCTGAAAGGCAAAGCGTCCTCCCGGTTTTAAAACACGCGCAACCTCGGCATAGAATGTTTGCTTATCCTGTATATTCATTCCGACATTTTGCATCCAGGCGACATCGAACACGTTGTCCGTAAAAGGCATCTCGGTCGCACTGCCTTTGAATATAGTTACCCGCTCTTGTAAACCGGTGATCTGATTGAGCAACTTCGCCCCGACACAGTAATCATCGGACAATTCGATGCAGTCGACCAGGCAGCCCGGTGCTGCTGCCAACATCCGCGCTGCCCCAGCCAGACCTGCGCCAATATCCAGTACCCGATCACTGGCTTGAATCCGTGCCAGTTCCTGCAAGATTAGCGAGGCACTAAAACCACCTGTGTGGAAATGATCCAACGCACCGAGATCCACCGGCGATAGTACTCGTTCGGGATCCAAGCCTGCCGTACGCAATGCGGCGAGGATGCGTTTTTCGATATCTTGAACACGATAATGACCTTCAATATTTGCCATCGTCGATTACTCCACACTGAGTTTCACATGCAAGGATCAGTCAGGACAGACTCGATTTGTTGCCATTAATTATTCGGCATCTGCATTATTTCAGACACTTCCAGTGAACCCCCAATTTCAAGAAACGGGCAATTCTTTGCTATCGATAGTACGGCCTGCATCGAGTCGGCCTTAATAATCGAGAACCCGGACATGGCGCTGGTGCCGCCTTCGCGTATTGTTCCATCCGGGCTGACGGTACGAGTGTCTTTTAATGGAATGGTCGGCACGACCACCGCGTCACCCAGCGCGGTTAACCATGCCACATATTTCTGATAGTGTTGGTTTGCTTCCGCTTCGCTGGATGGCGGATTACCGCCCAGGTAGACCAGTACAAATTGTTTCATCATATTTCCTTATCGTCGTTTGAATATACATTGCAGCGCATTAACCGCGCGTTGATACCGGCTGGCCGGTAATTTACGTTTAATAAAGCTCAACTGGAAACGTTCCCGGCGTTCGGACATCCAGTCCTGTTTGTAGGCATCATTGCCGGTCAGAAAATCGATTTCAGTCACCTTGTCGGTATCGATCACGTATTCCATCAGCGCGCTGGTCAGTATGGAACCCGGTGAATACTGCCGCCACGCTTCGTCATACACCAGCCGGAAGATGCTCGCTTTCTGCTGGTGGACAAACCACAGCTGTGCCGCCACAGGTTGTCCCTTTATATATAGAATGGCTAGCCGGGTCCAGCCCGCTTTGGAAAACTTCTCGATAAAGCAATCCGCAAAGCCGGCATTATTAATTTCATGCTGCTTCCAACTGGCCTCGTAAACCCGATAGTAATCGGCCATCGCGGGCGGCACATCATAGCCCGTCAACAGGCGGATGTCGTAACCATGTTCGCGTGCGAGTTTGCGCTGTTTACGCGCGACGGTATTGCGCAGTTGCGCCGGGCGCGCTGCCAGATACTGTGCATAGGACTGTCCCTGCAGGCGGTGGATCCAGTTATAGTGCCGAAAGCGGTATTCACCGTGATAGCCGGCGCGTGTCAGGCGCGCGAGTAAATCATTTAACGTGCGGTCATCATCAGCCACTGGTTCCAACAGCAAGCCATTTATTGGTAATCGGTTTAATGCATCGACCAGGCAAGTGATCACCTGCTCCTGATCTTCATCTGCCAGTAACAGGTTATAGCATGGCGTGAAGCCGTGCCGCAGCGAATACCAGGTATTGACACCCATGCTTTGCATCATCGGCAGGATGGCCATGACCTGATCCCTCGACACCACACAGGCCAAGACCAGTGTGTGGTCAGCCTCCAGTGCGGTGGTGCTCAGACACTCAAACCACGCACGCGAAAAAAACACACTATGCTGCGCCGCCTGTGCAAAGAGTGCATTGGCACTCGCGGGGAGTTGGTTCCAATCAGTGATACAGACAAACTTCATGAACTAATCGGCGAAGGGATCATCCGACACAAAGACATTGAGATAAGGTGCATACGTTAATGCTGGACCTGTCAACGGGCCCAGAACATTGAATGCATCGATCACCTGTTCCTGGTACGCGGCATTGTGTGGCTCGGTTTTCAGCGTTACCAGGGAATCAAGTAACGGCTGGATATCCTGCGCATTCATGTAGCGTCGCAGCATCTGCAGCGCAATATCGATATCTGCCACTTTGATATTTTGCAACTTCGTGTTGTTAAGCGATTTACGAACCAAGGTGACTTGCTCCTGATTTTATTCGCAAATCATACCCGAACTTTTTATGGATCAGTGAATCGGGGGGGGGCAGAGCGCAGGCGAGTGGGGGGGCGCCGTCCTCGAGCCTCCCGGTAACCGGCTGCGGACCGGCACCTCCCGTGGGCGGGAGAGCGTGATCACACCCTTCGGGGTCTGAAGTTTTCGCCAAACCTGCCGATTATAATTAGAATATATTAACCTGATTTTTAAAGAGAAATAACGTCATGGGTCTACTGGACGACCTCAAGGCACAGGCAGAACATAGAAACAAGCCAGCCGGTGAGCAACCCGCCGCGCCGGGTGCGGAGGAGTTCTATCGTGCCCAGGTCAAGCAGCGCATGATCATGGCCAAGGATTTCTTTACCCAGCTTTTCAACCAGCTTAACGAGATGAATCTCGTTATCCAGGCGAAGTATCCGCTCCTGCCCGAGGGGAAAACAGTCACCTTGCAGCAGCAGGGGTACAAGGCCTACAGCGATGACATTCCCAATCCCCGCCTGGTTACGTTCGGCTTTAACTGCATTCTGACCAGCCCAACGACCTACGATGTCCGGGGCCTCGGTCCCGCGCTGGCACAGGGGGAGTTACTGGAACGTTTTCAGTTCAAGTACGTAAAGCTGGAAGCCAGGGATCAAAACCAGCTGGTCATCGGTGCCAGGTTCAAGCTGGAGGGTCCGCTGCCGGTCAAATGTGCTCTGCAGTTTGACGAGGCCAAACTGATCATCAAGATTTTGCTCACCAATTTTATTGGTCCTGGTACCAGCCAGTACAACCTCAATCCCGAACAGCTGAATGAGGCCTTCCTGGATCATCTGGGTAAATATCTGATACGCAAGGAAGCCAAACTGTTTCAGGAAGAAATTTCGGATGATGCCAAGGCGATGCTCCGCAAGAAGATGCAGCAAGAGCAACTGCAGCGCGAAGCCGAACTGCGTGCCGCAGAGGAACAGCTCAAGGCCGAGGAAATGGCGCGCAAGCAAAACTCAACCAAGGAGCAACTGAAACAAGCGGTCAGCCAGTCGGTGGCCGAGAATAAGGAAAAGCTCAAGAAACTCATGGACGAACAGGTTCGGGATAAAGGCGAAAAGCTCAAGTCCCTGTTCGGTAAGCTGACAAATCGGGCAGGTAGCGACACCGCTGCCGAGCAGAGCGCTGCATCACCAGCAATCAATCCCAGCCAGAGTGCAAAGCCGACAGGCAATCCGATTGCTCAAGGTCAACCTCCTGTCAATCGGCCGGCGGGACAAAGCGCTACCGCCCAGCAAAATGCCACCCGGCCCAAACCAGCCGCCGATCAGAAAAAACCCACGCCACCTAAAGTGTTTCAGGCTTCTGCTGCGAATCCGTTTTTAAAACCGCAAGACTTTGAACCGGTACCCAGCGGCGATGAAGAGCAAACGGAAGTTACGGAAGTGAATGCTGACTCGAAAAATCCCGCTGCGCCATTGCCTGTTGACACTGCAATACCCGCAACCGCGAAGCCACCAACCCCTGCAATTCCACCCGCGGCTGTGCAAGCCAGGCCCGCAGCCGGATCCAATGCGTCTGTCGCAAAGCCAGTTAATCCTGTCCCACCGGCAAAGACGGCCGCCGTGCAGACCGAGATGAAAAAACCAGTGGCGCCGTCGACAGATCACACTGCAACACCAACCACGCAAACGCTGCTGCGATCATCTGCGGCTGTGCACGCCAGGCCGATAGCCGAGACCAATGCGTCAGTCGCAAAGCCAGTTAATCCAGCCCCACCGGCAAAGACGGCCGCCGCGCCGGCCGAGATGAAAAAATCAACGGCAGCACCGATTGAACTGGAACTATCACTCGAACCGATTGCGTCGGACTCTGAATCGCCATCGCCGCGCGCACCGGCCGAGACAAAAAAACCAATGGCGCCGTCACCAGCCCAGAGTGCAACACCCGCAACGTCAACGCCATCACCTGCAACGAAGGCAACCCCCGTTGCTGCACCAACCGCGCCTGTTGCAACACCAACCCGTGCCTCGACGCCAACAAAACCACCGGCAGCACCAAAAGAACCCGAAGGACTGGAACTTGAATTGGTGATGGAACCGATAGTGCCGAATTCCAAACCGTCATCGCCGGCAGTACCGGCCGAAACGAAAAAATCAATGGCGCCGTCGCCAGCCCAGGCCGCAACGCCCGAATCAAAACGCTCACCACAATCCACTGCGCCGGATTCCAACTCCGCATCGTTGGCGACAAAGCCTAAATCACCTCAGCCTAAATCCTCTTCTGAAGTCTCTTCATTGTCCCTCGAAGATCAACTCGAACGCGACCTGGCCAGGTTTATGGAAAATGATCAACCACCGCCGTCGTCAGCGGGTGAAACCGCAGATGATCCCTCTGCGACTTCGGCTGAACTGGATTTTGATCTGTCCGCGCCGGATGCGCTGGAGATACATTTCGAGGATACGGATAAAACTTCAAAACAGAAGAATTCGGAACCAAAAAAATAGTAAGCAATAAATCCGAATTGATATCGCCTGGCAAAAACGCCAAAATCGGAGTCAGAACACCTCTCTCTCCAATATAAAGAACACATGTGTTCTGACTCCGGTCATTGCAAACATCAGGGACTGGTCAGTGATCCTGCGGCCCAACCAAAAAAGACGCCATAATTCACCCCGTTGCCGCCACTGATGCTGGCACCAATTCCGCTGGTCACATTATTTTGTCCACCCGTGATAGTGCTCTGGTTTGTCCTGGCATTGTTGTTCAACCCACCCGTCACGCTGGACGAATCTCCACCTGAGGTATTGCCATAACCACCACTCACACTGCTTCCCGCACCAACAAAACTCCCGGCGCTGTTCACCGGACTGGATGCGGTGTTATGGCCACCACCACCGACCCAGGTGAGTAGGCCCATTGATTTATTGACACTGCCACCGCTCACGCTGCTGTATTCGCCGCTGGCAATATTTGAACTCCCTGCCGTGATGCTGCTATAGATGCCACTGGCGACATTCCCGCGACCCCCACTGACACTGGCAGAGGCGCGCGTAATGGCATTTTCATTGCCCGCCACCAATCCGGCATAACTGGAATAGCTATGACCATCACCGACAACTAAATTGTGATAGCCGCTATGCAATGACTTACCCCACACCCCACCACCATTTAAACAGTCCGTTTCATTCGAAAACTGACCATTGGAACAAACCAACGGCGCAGAGGTAGTTGTCTGGTTATAACCAAGAATAAGATTGCCGCCACCATTATTGATCGGTGTCGGACCACTCGTTGTGCCGGAACCATTGACTATTTGCACATCGACTCCGGTAAAGACGACGCGTTTCCCGGTCGGTGAGGGTGATCCGGTATCATCGACACGCGTAATACTGCCATTTAACAATGACGTCGTGTCGGTGGTGGACCCCAGCGGTAGCGTCACTGTGTGTTCGTTACGATGATGACAATGATGAGGAGGATTAACGACGCGTACCATGCCATTGGAATTTTTGATGCATAACGTCAGTGATGTCGGTGTTGCAGCGAATGTCGAATTAAAATTACATAACATCACTATACCAAGTGAAAGTGAAATGATACTCATAAATCGATTTGTTAATGAGTTCGTCAAGTTATTTTGAATCCATTGCGTCATTTTTATTCTCCATTGAATGATTTAAGTATTGCTGGAAACACATAGAATAGTCAGTAGACCAACATTAAAACTTACCTGTCTTGTTGTCTGTGATAAGCATGATAGATTTTCTGTGATTTATTCACGGCAACGTCAACAGGGTCAGCGCACAGTTTTCACTAATATTCGAAAGCATTGATACCCGACCTCAATTATTCTTTTCTAACCGTCACTGCGCACAAAGCACCCGCAATCCCCAGCAAATCGCTCTGTGAAAGCTTGCTTGCCGCCGAACGGGTTTTGGTGATACAACAAGTGCCCATCCCCTGTGGAGCGGAAAACGATGTCTGGAAAATATCCGATTGTGGCGGTCACGGGCGCTTCCGGTGCGGGCACGACCGTCGTGCAACGCGCCTTTGG
>JAHECZ010000108.1 GCA_024641475.1 Gammaproteobacteria bacterium | reverse complement strand
CATTGGCTGCTTCCAGCGCAATGACACGCGCGTGATTGTTATCTACCGCGGTTTTTACGGCGGTGAAATTGGCATTCACGTCCGCGGCACGTGCCGGTGTACCGGCAACGTAATTTGTTAATCCGGTGACATCACCCGCGAAGGTGGTGGGCATCATTAGCATCGATAAGCCGATTAATGCGACGGTGATAGTTGTTTTCATGTTGGTGTTGCTCCCGTAAAAAATTAAAATGAATTGTGTAGCTACTGGCGATGTTTGCCATTAACCCCAGTTGTCCTTATCCCACACCAGGCCATCCCAATTACTGTTATTGGTCGGGGGCGGCGGTGTCGCCGTGCTACCACCGCCACCACCACCGCAGGCGGTGAGGAGCAGGCTGGTCAGTAATATCGCCAGCAACGTTACAATCGTTTTCTTATGTTTCATGTCAATCGTCCCTATGGGTTCAATTCGTGACGCAGTCACGGAGTGATACGGTGCTACGTCGCAAGTGGATGCACTCTGCAAAAATATTCATTGGTGTTTTCCCCCGCCGCACGCCATCGCGCGTGATCGTTAGCCTATCAAGTTGGGAGAATCTGCCTATCCCATGAATAGGGGATGCTTAGTGACACGAAATCATCCCTTGCCCATTTGGCAATGAAACGGTGGCACAATTTTTACCTTGTGCATCGCGGCCAGTGGCGCCGATACCATTTTGAGAGGCACTTACACTGCCACTGTTACCGCCACTACCACTGCCATTGCGTTGTGCCTGACCGCTAGCGCGTATTGCCGCGGCATGTACGTTGCCGAGGATCTTGTTGCTGCCTTCCACACCCCAATTACCACTGACCCAATCCACCCAATAGTTCCCATCAGGCAAGAACATCCCTGTTTTTTGATCCATCGCGGCGACGCCGAACGCTCCCTGGCGTTCATGATTGACGAAGACGTTGCGATCGGTATGCAGATCGGCGCACGCACACAGGTTGCCGATGAACAAGGGCATTAACAGGTATTTGCACAGCTGTCGAATAGAGCGAATCATCAGGTTGTCTCCCGGGTTACTATTAAATTGTGATACGCCACACGCTGCCGTGTGGATGCAGCGCACCACAAAATTTATTGGATCAACCGCGGGGGTTCCACACCGCGCATGATCTGCATGAGATCTAGCCTAACAAGTTGCGGAAATCTGCCTATCCCATGAATACGGGATGGGGGTAACGTGGTGAGCCGATGACGACATTTAATCGGCTCATGCATTACACCTGGCAGCAATCCGACTGGCCGTAATTCCACTACACCCTCGCCGCGATGCAAGACGTGCTGCTCGCGCTCGCCGAAAAAATGGGTCATCTGCGCGGGCTCCTGAAGGGCTTGCTCGGACTGATCTTCAACAAGTCGCAGAACAATCATTCATATGCAGTATGCATACAGCATACATTATTAAGCCAAATGACTAGAAATCAGGCCTCTCATATGCTATATGCATATTGCATATGAATAGAGCAAAATCACATCAGAAATCAGTCGCCATGAAGCGGGCCAGCAGCCGTCAATGGGTGCTAAAGCCGCAGGACCTTGCGGTTGCTTTGAAGTTGGTGGCACTGAATGGGCAATGGTTACCTTACGCGGCGCTGGGGGAGGCTCTGCGAATGTCGCGCTTCGAAGCGCATGCCGCTGTGCAGCGTTTGATGGCTGCCCGGCTTGTGGTTGAAGTGGATGGGCCGCCAAGACCCGTGATGGCCGCGTTGCGGCAGTTTGTGGTTTTTGGGGCGCCGTATGCTTATCCCGCTGTGCGTGGAGAAATGACTATCGGTTTTCCCACCGCCCACGGCGTTTCGCCACTTAAGGCAAAGATGGTCGCCTCGAACGAGCCTCCCCCGGTATGGCCACATCCTGAGGGCAAGGCGAGGGGGCAGGGTTTATTGCCCTTGTATGGGAATCTGCCATTGGCTGCCATGGATGATACCGCGCTGTATGAATTGCTGGCCTTGTTCGATGCGTTACGGGCCGGGCAGGCAAGAGAGCGGGAATTGGCAAAAAAATTACTTGAGGAGCGTTTGCGGTGAGCGAAAGCGGGTTCGTGGATGATCCGAATCTGGCGATCCTGGTTCCGATAGCGCAAGCGCTCGGAGATTTATGTGAGTCTCTGGTGTTTGTTGGCGGTTGTGCGACCGGTTTGTTGTTGACGGCACAACGCGCACAGGCGATTCGGGCAACACAGGATGTGGACGTGGTCGTGCGCGCCGTTTCCATTGTGGATTACCATGCGATGGAAAGGGCGATCGAGTCGCGTGGATTCAAGCATGATCTCTCACCTGAAGCCCCTATCTGCCGTTGGGTTTGGAATGGTGTGATGCTGGATTTAATGCCTTCTGAACCCGGTATCCTCGGGTTTCACAATCGTTGGTATCCCCAGGCCGTAAAAACAGCAACGAGAGTGAAGCTACCAGACGGGAGGGAGATTCCGGTTATTACCGCGCCTCTCTTCGTGGCGACGAAGTTCGAAGCTTTTCATGGCCGCGGGAAGAGCGATTATCTGGCAAGCCATGACCTCGAAGACCTGATCACAGTTATAGATGGTCGCCAGGAGTTGATCGTTGAAATTCAAAATTCAGATAACGAACTGCGACACTATTTAGCCGCAGAGATGAATCAATTGCTGGAAGAGAGCGATTTCCAGCTAGCATTGCCGGGTCACTTTCCTGGCGATGCGGCAAGTCAGGCGCGCCTTCCTGAGCTATTACGTCGAATGCGGTTGATCGCGCAATTGGGAAAATCTTAATGAGAAGCAAATGAACACATCAAGCATCGTCCAAAAACTCTGGAACTACTGCAATGGCCCAGGGTGCGGGCAGCGCCGCACCCGTTCGCCGGCACGCGAGTACACAGGTACTCGCGAGAAACCCCGGCTCACCCTGCGCGACGCGGCACACGGGCTTCCTGCCCATCGGCCGCTCTCGCGCGTCCTGCGCTACGCGGCACTTGGACATCCTGTCCATCGCGCAGCGAAGCCCAACGTGTTACATCGTTAATTCACGTTGGGCTTCATGTCATTCAACCCAACCGACGAGCTGACGCGTGGGAAGTTAAAACGTGCCCACCCTACTTGGCTATAACACAGTGAACCGAGCAGGTTTTACATTAATTAATCGGTGTTAGTGTAAACGTCAACGACGCGCTGGCTTGCGAAGTTTGATTCACATAACAAGATCCTCCTGATCCAGTAGCAATGTTTACATACCCTGCGCCAATTTCTATGGAAAAATCTTGTGAAAAACCACCCACGCCATTTGACACCGAATTACTAAGGTCGACAATGGTGGTTACTCCGCTATCTGCTGTCATCCTTACCTGGCTACTGCCGTCCACCACGGGGCCAGTTGGATTAGAATTAACATAACTGAAATTTCCAGAAGCACTCCCGCTTAATAAATACCGTCCCGAGGGAATAAAAAAACTAAAATTCGCCCCACCAGAACTTCCATCAGGACCACGAGCAAACGGACCATTAGTTGCCCCTGGAGCGCTGCTAGAACATCTGGCGTTAGAGGAAAACGTTCCGCCACTTACACCGTTAATCTGTCCTGGCGCGACATTCGCGGCTGATACGTTGATACTTGATTCAGCAAAGTAAGAATACGTTAGTTCGCGATCAACATCTGTAAAAATTTCGGTATAAGGTATAACACCCGAATCACTTATTGATCTCAGATCTGATGTTATACCCCTTTTAAGCATATCGGGTGCAACTCCAGTTCCAAGCACGTAATTAGATAAAGTTAATTTTTGTGTGACGCGATGTCATGGCGTGTTTCTCCCAGTAAATGAAATTGTCTGCATGTGTCATTCTCGTTAATGACATCACTTTTATGCGTTATACGATCGTGCATCCTCACAGACGCTTGGCCTGGACTGGCGCTTTATCGAACATTGGTCTTTGAACAGCAATTACAGTATTACCAGGGCACATGATTCCGATAATCTGGCTAAAACCGATGGTTACACAGGTCAGTTGCAGCTTAA
>JAHECZ010000107.1 GCA_024641475.1 Gammaproteobacteria bacterium | reverse complement strand
GATTTACGAAATTAACGCCTATCTCAATGAACATCCTAATGGCATCAAGGCAGAAGAAGCCAAGCAGCGTAAAAGTATTGCCGAAAAGAAATTAAAGGAATATGAAAAGCTGCTTTAGCAAGTCACAATAATAGCTAACCACGCCTGAACTCAAAAAAAGGACGGATTTATTTCCTGTCAACTGGATTATTGAACAGTTGGATAGGAAATAAATTTGTCCTTTTTACTCAAAAATCACTCAAAATTGAATTATTTATACCCAAGATAGTCAAAATATTTTACTGACTCTATCAATATTGTATTTTTCTCTATAGTTATAATGACGCTACGACTAGCGCGAAAGTTTTTTTACTGGTATGTCGCTCGCAACAAACTGATTCCGCCGTTTCATTTGAGATGAAAATGAATTCCGATGTTCATTACAGAGACAGCATTAAATTAGTGATTGGTTATATGCTCACATGATTAATTTAAACTTAAAATAAATTATACATTTCAGGAATTAACCAGACTAATCCTTTCATGTTGGCTCAAACATCTTTATACTTTTGCAGCATTAATGCCATGTGAACTTGCTCAGATAATTTACTAACAATAACAGGGAAGAGACTCGTGCATTGTTACCAACGTTTGCAAAACACGAAAGTCCCCAATCCTAATCAATTGTATCAACCATATATGTATTTGTACTACACGCACTAAGAATCTGTTTGTAACGATGGCCCGATAGCTGTCGGCAGTCCGTCTAGCCGAGAATTTATCGGGTCGTTGTTGCATTTCATGATGTCCGGATCAGGTCGCAATGCTTTACACGTGACCACGTTGTTGATCCGGTGGAAGTAAGTAAATAACACCATAAAATCACACCTACTTAAGGAGTAGAAAAATGAAAATATATAAAGTTGTGAGTATTGTATTGGGCTTAACTGCACTGATGTTTGGTTCTTTTCATGCCTATGCTTCCGATGATCACGAAGAGAACAACAAGTTATGTCCGGTTGGTCTGGTCAACGGCTTAACGCTCGACGCCGAATTTGGCTCGGGTGTTGCTGATTTGACTCGCTGCCTCACGGTACGCCACGGCCTTAAAGTAGCCGTTGAGATCAATCGCCGCTGCCGTAGTTGGGCAGACTCCAGTAGCGCTGGCGCTTGCAGTGCCGGTGGCCCTGATGCACTTGGCAATATGACCAATGTGCTGAATGACTATGACATCACCAACGGCATGACACCGGGTCGTGACTACCAAATGATTGCCATCGTCCATGGTGGTGGCGGTAACCTGCTGTTGAATGACGCTCGTAATCCGTATGTGAATGCGATCAAGGATATGATGGCCAGAGGCGTCACATTCTATTTCTGTCAAAATACCGTACGTGGTTTTATTCGCGGTGGCGTCCTGCAGAATCCGCAGACGACCGGCATCTCCGTCAAGGATCAATTGATCCCGGGGGTTAAATACGTCACGGCGGGTTTTAGTGCTGTCGCAGATGTACAGCAACTCGGCTGGAGCGTGATCACACCGTAATGTAAAGTAACATCCGTCAAGGGTGACTACACAGATAGTCACCCTTGGCGGGTTTACTCTGAAATATCGGAGAAGTGAGTATCGTTATATGTAATTCGCTGAATTTCGTACCAGAGAACAATTGATTCTAATATTCAGAAGAAAAGCTCTCTTGCACCTATTTTGTGTGCACCTGGTCATGCTAACCCTGAACGATGTAGGCTACTTCGATATCGGTTTCTGTATCGACAGGATATAGCGAATAATTCAATTCGAAATAGCGGCCTGTCGCCAGGGTTTTCTCGCAGTGCTCACCGGTTATAACGGCATGCGGGCAATTGAATTGTAACTTTTTCGCTTCGGCCAAAAAGGTGTCACGATTGATGGTAGTTGCATAGTGCATGCGTACCACAGCAGGTTTCATACCTTCGGCGATACTGACGACATCATACTCAGGTGCCTTCGTCTCACCCCATGTCGGGAATGATTTTAATTCGGCAGGTACCATCAAATGATAAACGATAGAATTCTTCTGTATCCCGGTTGGCTCCCATAGCATCCACTTCACCAACAGCAAACCAACGATCATGACTAGAATAATGACGGCGAAGGAATAGACGAGAATTTTTTTCATCTTACTCTCAATCCAGATAGAGACATGAATTGCTTTTGCAACGCTTGCGCCAATACACTGTGATGCGTGTACCTAGAATTATTCCGGAACCAATGACAGATTACTCATTTTTTAACCTGCATGTGGCAGGATGGCCAATACTTTATTTTATCCTCAACTTACAACATAGGGATAGTTGCTAGATAATAATTCTGTCCCCAATATTTTGTCAGGCGACATACCTGGATTCCTGCTCAGCAAGTTCAGAAGGCAGTTCACCCCACAGCTCCCTGCCACGTATAAGCATTACCCTTTGAGTGAATCCACCGTGAATTTTGCCGTTTGTTAAGATAACTACCCAATCTTCTATTTCTTGCATGCTGTGCTTATGTAAACGCGCCAACTTGCCCTCATGTGAAACCGGCGGGGTGTAGTAACGCACACTCAAGTTTTCGCTTTTATGTTCCAAAACCTCAGCCCAGAGATGCTCAATTACCCCAGAGCTACTGGTAAAGGGTATTTTAACCTGTGCCTCTGAATACTCCCCAGATAGTAATTTTACGAAATCATCCGTCGTAGACTTTGCCTTTTCCATTGCCTCAATCATCAGTGGATCATCGTCGTCAATTACCAATGGAGGGTACTTAGGCGTATTTCTCCCGACAAACCACCACCAGGCTATTACTATTACAACGATAACTGAAATTATTATTCCGATGTTCATTCTTGTTTACGCCCAACTTTAAAGCTCAGGCGCGCCGCTCTTTGGCGCATCCTGGTTGAGCTGATTGTTAGTGCGTGGACGTAACGCAACCCACCAGAATGCCCAAGCTGTAATTGCGCCAAAAATAGCGAAAAGAAGTGCAGTGCTAATCAAATCACTATCCATCGCGCCTTTCCACTCTACGCCCATAATAAAAGGTAATGTTGCGCCACTAATGAAGCCTAGTATGGTGCCAGCAACCACTACCTGCCACATAGAAATATAGCCTAAACGTGAAAATAGTAGGTAAATAGGCACACCAAACACAAGTGAGAATGGATAAGCAAAGAGAGCATAAAGAAACATTGCGATAGGTATGGCTGCTAGATCACCACGACTAAAGCAAACAGCAATTGAGGCAACCAGGCATGGTGCGAGCGGTGCAATTATAAAACCGAGAATGGGTCGATTGCTCATGGGTTATAAGCTCTAACGTGAAGCTGTGGGGCGCATGCCGCTTCGCGGCGCAGCGTCCCACACGGAGCATGTAAATAATTCTGTGTAACTGCCCGTTTAATCATGGCTAGTACCCTTTCGGTAACCGGCCTTGATATTCGATCATAAACCGATTCAGCGCCACATTCCAATGATGCAATGGCATGGTCCATTTCTCGGAGGCGGCTTGAATGGCTAACCAAATTACTTTCATCGCCGAATTGTCATGTGGAAATATTTTTCGGTTCTTGATGGCTTTGCGAATGACACTGTTTAACGATTCAATCGCATTAGTCGTATAGATGACTTTGCGGATCTCATCGGGATAATCAAACAACGTGATCAAGTTCGGCCAGTTATCACGCCAGGATTTTGATATCGCGGCGTAGCGTTTATCCCAGGTATCCCCAAACTGCGCGAGCTCCCGTTCGGCCTCATCGACGGAGAGAGACGCGTAAATTTTCTTGAGATCCACGGCGACCTGCTTTTTGTCTTTCCACGAGACAAAGCGTAATGAGTTGCGCACCATGTGGACAATGCACAGCTGGATTTTGGTATTCGGATATACCGTGTTAATCGTTTCGGGAAAACCCTTGAGGCCATCCACACACGCAATGAAGATGTCTTTGATACCGCGGTTGTGTAACTCAGTAAGTATCGATAACCAGAATTTGGCGCCTTCGTTTTCACTGAGCCACAGCCCTAATAATTCTTTATG
>JAHECZ010000015.1 GCA_024641475.1 Gammaproteobacteria bacterium | reverse complement strand
CGCTCAATTTCATCTTCATTGTGCAAGGTTGCGTTAGTCACTGTCACACCCCCAACAAAAACCGGTTCCAGTCTTGCTACGGGTGTTAACGCGCCGGTGCGCCCCACCTGAATTTCAATATAGCGCAGAATTGTCATCTCTTCTTGCGCCGGGAATTTATGTGCGATGGCCCAGCGAGGCGCGCGCGACACGAAACCCATTGCATTTTGTTGTGCGAATGCGTCAACTTTATAGACAACCCCATCAATGTCGTAATCCAGACTGTCGCGCATTTGTTGCATCGCCAGATAATAGTGCAAACACCCTTGCAGTCCTTCGACTCGCTTGAATTGCGAATTGACCCGCAGGCCGTATTTCTGCAAATGTTGCAGCATAGCGCTATGCTGATCCGGCAGACGTGCACCTTCGACCTGACCTACGCCATAACTATAAAAATCCAGCGGCCGACTCGCCGTGATGCGCGGGTCCAGTTGGCGCAAACTGCCTGCTGCCGCATTGCGAGGATTTGCAAATAATTTTTCTTGTTTTGCCTGCTGTGTACGATTTAATTCAGCAAACCCGCGCTTGGTCATAATCACTTCGCCACGCACTTCCAATATCCGCGGATAGTCATGCCCAATCAGTCGTAACGGTATGCTGTGTATGGTCCGTACATTTTGCGTCACGTCTTCGCCGGTGAAACCATCGCCACGCGTGGCCGCGCGCACTAATACCCCATCTTCATACACCAGACTAATCGCCAGACCATCCAACTTGGGTTCTGCCGCGTATTGCACCATATCGATTCCCAAGCCTTCACGAATGCGTCGATCAAAATCCGCCACTTCATTGTCGGCAAAGGCATTGTTCAACGACAACATAGGCACCGCGTGCGTGACTTCGGCAAATTCTTTCAGCGGTGCCGCGCCCACGCGCTGCGTCGGCGAATCAGAGGTAATGAATTCCGGATGTTGTTGTTCAAGTCCCTGTAACTGACGCAACAGACGATCGTATTCACTGTCCGGAATCTCCGGATCGTCCAGCACATAATAGCGATAGTTGTGGTAATTGATGCTATCGCGAAGCTGCTGGAGTTTTCCAAGAATAGCGTCTGGGTTTTTCATCGTTTTTTTCGTTTATGTTTCTCAATTGCATTATCTACGTGGTGTTGCTGGCCGAGATGAAGTTAGCGACAGTGCGACAGGAATGTCGCACACATAGCGGTGAGACAGGAAGCCGAGTCGCTACGAAAAGAGTTTTTATTCTGGCAGATGACCTACCCCTATACCGTCAGTCTGCCTTCGTTCCCAGCTGCGACATTTTTTGTTTAAACCGGAATGCCTCAATTTTTTCCCGTAAATAGCCGATGGTTTGCTGGGTCAGCACACTGCGGGATTCATCACACAGATCCCCATGCAGACGATCTGCCAATCCTCGTCCAATCGTCAGCAAGGTCTCCAATGCAGCACGCGCCTCCAGGGGACCGGGCAATTTCAGAAATACCACCAGCCCCGGCGTATCGAAGGACCGCATATTGTCCAATTCAAATACTCCGGGTTCCAGAATATTGGCAACGCTCAGTATCGGCACCTGACTGGATTCGGCGGAAAAATAATTAAAAATCCGCATCTCACCATGAACCAGATTTTGTTCATGCATTGCCTGCAATATGGCTTCGCCTGTAAAGCGTTTTCCATGATGGCCAATAATAGTCAGAGAAATAATTAATTGCGCACCGCTGGTCGTGGCATACAGCATAGCCGCAGCGGGTCGTTTAGACGGCGTACTTGCCGCAGCTGGTTTCACGGGTTCACGTTCCGGGACGATCTGTCCATAAGAATGTAAATCCATTTCGCCCAAGGAGGTCGCAGCGAATGAGGTAGATGTATCCATAACCGGTATAGAGGGTGATTCGTCCTGATCTGTTGTTTCAGGAGGAACGATACGCTGAACAGGTTTTTTAACGGCAGGCATGGATTCACGCCGACTCCACCAGTAAACACCGGCAATAATCAGCGCACCCACGATGATCAGTGACAAGCGCAGCATATCCATCGCTCGCACTCCTCTTCAGCTAACTGCCCGCGATATTAAACGGCAGCGAGTTTGACAGCTTCGTCGACGTCAACAGCCACCAGACGCGATACGCCTGGTTCGTGCATCGTGACACCGGTCAAGTGACTCGCTACTTCCATAGTGACTTTATTATGCGTAATGAAAATAAACTGGATGCGATCCGACATATGTTGCAGCATGCTGCTGTAACGCCCGACGTTGGCGTCATCCAGCGGCGCATCCACTTCGTCCAGCATACAGAACGGTGCCGGGTTCAATTCAAAAATCGCAAATACCAGTGCCACCGCGGTCAAGGCTTTCTCACCACCGGATAACAAGTGAATCGTACTGTTACGTTTACCCGGTGGGCGCGCCATCACTGCGATACCGGTTTCAAGAATATCGTTGCCGGTCAATTCCAGATACGCATGACCACCGCCGAACAAGCGAGGGAACAGTTCCTGTAATTTGGTGTTGACCTTGTCGAAGGTTTCCTTGAAGCGGGTCCGTGTTTCCACGTCGATCTTCTTGATCGCCTGCTCCAGTGTTTCCAGCGCCTCGGTCAAGTCTTTATGCTGCGCATCCAGATACTGTTTGCGTTCAGACTGTTGGGTATATTCTTCAATTGCGGCCAGATTGATCGCACCCAAACGTTCGATCTTGCGTGCCACTTCTTCAGTCGAAGTTTGCCATTGCTGTTCATTGGCTTCCGGCGGTAATGCCTGCAGCAGCTCTGCAATCTGGAACCCAGCTTTAGTCACCTGTTCAAGTATGGTCTGGCAACGTACACGCGTTTCCTGTGAACCCACGCGAATTTCCTCGATATCATTGCGTATCGCCTGCGCGGCTTCTTCGGCCTGGGTACGCTGTTCGTCGAGTTCACGCTGGTGCTGCTCGATTTCCTGTACTTTATTTCGCGCTGTCAGCACCTGCGCTTCGAGTTCAACACGCGCCTTGAGCAATTCATCCAGCTCCTGATTCATTTGTTGAATCGGTGCTTCGCTGTCTTTCAATACGTTTTGTAGTTCTTCACGGCGTTTATGTAATTGTGTCTGTTGCGAGTCAATTCGTTGCAGCGCCTGCTGTAAAGACGCCTGCTCGGTACGCAATGCCTCGGCCTTGAGCCGCATCTGTTGGGCGTTATCTCGCACCCCACGCGACTGAGTGCGTGCCTGTTCCAGACTGGTCTGGGCATGCTGACGTTGTTGTACCAGTTCTTCACGACGGCGATCGTGACCACCGATCAATTCCTGCGCCTGTTGTTCGCGAGCGCGAGCCTGTTGCTGCTGTTCCTGCGATTGCGTAATGTGGTTAGTAACTTCGTTTACTTCATGCTGCAACTGTGCAACACGTGCCCGATTCTGTTCCAGACGTGCCTGCAAGGCGCCAAACTGCGATTTGAGATCCGCATGAGCACGACTGCCCTGTTGTAATCTGGATTGTTCAGCATCACGAGCCTGTTCCACCTCGTGCAAGGTAGCGCGGGCAATTTCGAGTTGTTCTTGCAACTCGCTGGCCTGTGCCTGTGCCTGAGTAATCTGGGCATTTAAGGTTTTGAGTTCCTGTTCGCGTTGCAATACACCACTATGAACATCCTGTTCTTTAACAATACGCAACCACCCCACACCGAGCCAGATACCTTCGGGCGTGACCACGGATTCATGCGGTTCCAAATGCGTCCGTAAGGCCATCGCATCCGCTAATGAATCAACTGCATAAACATGATCGAGCACAGCCAGCACGGCAATGTCTGACGCTATTTTATCGCGCAGTCGGGTTGCCTTGGCGCTACCGGTGGCCGCATGTTTAGTCGCGGTTTCCACCAGTGTTAACTGGCCTTTACCAAAGCTGGCGATATTATTAAAGAGAGCATCGAGTTGTGGCACACACACGGCTTCGAGATGTGAGCCTAATACACACTCTACCGCGCGCTCCCAACCATTATCCACGTTCAGCGTTTCCGCCAGACGTTTGGCATTGCTCAGGTTCTGGCTGGTCAACCACTGATTAACGCCCGCCTGTTGTTTGCCCAAGGCAGCCTGTTGCAATGCCGACAGTGACGCCTGCTTGCTCAGCATCTGTTGTAACTGATTGCGACCACCATCGAGCTGTTGGGTCAGCGAGGTGATCTGTGCGCGCGTTGCCGTAATCTGTTGTTGTTGCTGTTGCAAGGCCTGCTGGTGTTGTTGCAGTTGAGCTTCGAGATTCTGTAACTGCGATTGTTTGTCGCCCAGATCTGCACTGCAATCCTGCGCTTCGAGGGCCTTTAATTCATCGCGCAGACGAGTCTGTCGCGCCATTAATTGTTGTTGCTGTTGTTCGAGTTGTTGCAAACGGGCACGTTCGACATCCGCCGCGCGAGCCGGTTCAGCGGCCTGCTGGTTAAACAGATCCCATTCCTGTTGCCAGTGCTGCATGGCCTGTTCGGCCTGTTGCAATTGCGTCAGCGCCGTTTGTTCATCGGCCTGGGCATTGGCGAGAACCGGTTCGATTGCCGCCATCTCTTGTTGAATCTGGGCAATGCGTTGTTGGTCCGCACTCAAATTATGCTGCGCCGCATTCAGATCTTTTTCGAGCTGTTGCAAATCCTGTTGTTGTTGCTGGCGACGTTCACGTGAATGTTGAATTGACTGTTCCAGCCGCACGATATCAGAGCCAACGCTGTAATAACGGCTTTGCACTTTATTCAGGCCATCATTGGCTTCGGTCACACCTTCACGTTGCTTCTCGATCTCGGATTCGATATTACGTTGTTTGGCGCGTGCCGCTTCCAGCGCGGTTTCCTTATCGCGCAATTGCGATTCGACTAATTTAAGGCGACCATCCAGCGTCTGCCAGCGTAACGCCAGCAATTGCGATTGCAACAGCCGTTCTTCTTCTTTGAGATTCTTGTAGCGTTCGGCGGCTTTGGCCTGTCGATTCAAATGCGCAATTTGTTTATCGAGCTCATCGCGCAGATCATTCAAACGATCGAGGTTATCACGCGTATGCCGAATGCGAATTTCGGTTTCGCGACGGCGTTCCTTATATTTGGATACACCGGCGGCTTCTTCGATAAACACCCGCAGATCTTCGGGCTTGGATTCGATGATGCGCGAGATCATGCCCTGTTCGATAATCGAGTAACTGCGTGGCCCCAGGCCCGTGCCGAGGAAAATATCGGTGATGTCACGGCGGCGGCAGCGCGTACCATTCAGGAAATAATTGGATTGACCGTCACGACTTACCGTGCGTCGAATGGAAATTTCGCTATAAGCGGCGTATTCGCCACCGAGCTTACCTTCGTTATTATCAAAGATCAGCTCGACCATGGCCTGGCCAACCGGTTTGCGACTGGTGGAGCCGTTGAAAATCACATCGGTCATCGAGTCGCCGCGCAGCTGTTTGGCGGAGGATTCACCCATCACCCAGCGCACTGCATCGATCACATTGGATTTGCCACAGCCATTGGGCCCGACGATGCCGATGAGCTGGCCCGGCAGCGGGATGGTGGTCGGATCAACGAAGGATTTGAAGCCGGCGACTTTAATTTTACGTAAACGCATGCGCGCTAAGATACTCGATCGGTGAAGGCATCGACAAGATTGACATCCCACTATTTCTGCGGACGACTCTTGTCTGCGTGACGCCGGTCCGGTATCGTTCGCCCCATGTCGACCCAACCCACTAAGTCTCTGGAAACCTTCGTGAATCCGATCCCGGAGCGCGATTACACCATTCGTATGCGCCTGCCGGAATTCACCTGCCTGTGTCCCAAGACCGGCCAGCCGGATTTTGCCGAGCTACATCTGGAATACGTCCCGGATAAAACCTGTGTCGAACTCAAATCCTTGAAGCTGTACATCTGGTCGTTTCGTGATGAAGGCGCTTTCCATGAGGCCGTGACCAACCGCATCCTGGATGATCTGGTCAAGGCCACTCAGCCCCGCTTCATGCGGCTGACCGGTGACTTTAATGTGCGAGGCGGCATCTATACCAGCGTGGTCGCCGAATATCGCCAACCCGGTTGGCAAGCCCCCGAGCCCGTCAGCCTGCCTTGATGGACCCCGTCGGTCCTCATTCCGACACGCCATATTTTCTGGGGATTGATCTGGGCACCTCCGGTGTCCGCGCCAGTATCATCGATAGCTCCGGAATAGAAATTGCCTATCATGCGGTACCGCTGCCGCCCCCGATTCACTTTGATTCCCGCGCCGAACAACCCGCCTTACCCTGGTGGCAAGCCGTGCACACCGTGTTAGTACATTTGGCGGAGCAATTCGACCTCGCCTGCATTGCGGCGCTCGCCGTCGATGGCACCTCGGGTACGGTCATGCTGATCGATGAATACAACCTGCCATTGGGCAATGCGCTGCTGTATAACGATGCCCGTGCTGTTGATCAGGCGCAGCGACTTGCAACAATTGTCCCGGCAAGCTCGCCTGCCCGCAGTGTCAGCGGTGGCCTGGCCAAATTACTGTGGTTGCTGGAATACACCCCGCCTGAACGTGTTGCGCATCTGGCGCATCAGGCTGACTGGATCACCAGCCGCTTTACCGGTCGCCTCGGTCACAGTGACGTGAACAATTGTTTAAAGACCGGCTTTGATCCCGTGCAACGCCAATGGCCAGCCTGGATGAACGATCTCAACTTACCCACAGCAATGTTGCCGCACGTCCATGTGCCAGGCGAGGTGATCGCAGCGATCGATCACGACATCGCCAGACAGTTTGGATTTTTAGACAGCACCGTGATCTGTGCTGGCACAACCGACAGTCATGCCGCGGTGCTCGCCACCGGCGTGCAACATCCCGGAGAAGCCGTCACGTCTTTGGGATCAACCCTGGTGTTAAAAATTGTCAGTGACAAACCGATCTTCGATGCGCGTTATGGCATCTATAGTCAGCCATACGGCAAATACTGGCTAGTCGGCGGTGCATCCAATAGCGGTGGCGCGGTATTAAAAGAATATTTCAGCGATGCACAATTGCAAACGCTGACAGAGCAACTCGATCCGGATCATCCCACCGGATTGGATTACTATCCGTTGCTACGCTCTGGCGAACGTTTTCCGCTTGCCGATCCACAATTAGCACCACGCCTCGCACCACGACCCGATAATGACGTGACATTCTTGCAAGCCATGCTCGAAGGCATTGGGCGCATCGAGCAACAAGGCTATCAACGTTTGGCCGAACTCGGCGCGCCATTGCCTACATCAATCCGCACCGTCGGTGGTGGCGCGCAGAATCCTGCGTGGACGCGCATTCGCGAAAAGATGTTAAAGGTGCCTATGATCAACCCACCGCATACCGAAGCGGCGTATGGCGCAGCATTGCTGGCACGAAAAGGATTTAAATGTAGGTTGGTGTGATAACCCCAACGTTTGTTCACAGCCATTCGCTATTAGCCCGTCATATTCATACACGATAAAACCAGCTGTTTAATCGACTCTTGTTGTTGGGGTTCGTATACTTACCCCAACCTACGGGCTTAACAATAAAGCGTTACACACATTAGTCGCTACGTATGAATATCTACGCCAGTCCCCGAATGAAAAGTTTGAAGAGGTGCGACAAGGACAAAGGTGACGGAAACAGTATTAAATGTAGGTTGGGGTGATAACCCCAACAGTCGTTCACAAACATTCGACGTTAGCCCGTCATATTCATACACGATAAAACTAGTTGTTTAATCGACTCTTGTTGTTGGGGTTCGTAAACTCACCCCAACCTACGGACTGCAAAACCAAATCCGTAGATTGTTAGTGTTGTGACTGCATATATTCTACCCATAATAGATTCTGTTTTTCTTCATTACAGACTGCCTCTTTAAGGAATCGCTGCGTCCCATCCAGGAAGTATTTCATCCGAATTTCATCAAAAACCCATCGTCCATCTTCGTGAATGAAAGATACATAGTAATCCATTTGCGCGCCCTTATTATCAATTCCCATGACCATCAGGCAACCTGTATTACCGTTATGTACTTCTTTGTTGCTGGTTATCTTCGACATATTTACTGGGAACTGTAATAAAATAGCACTGAGCCCTTGTTCTTTTGCGGTTCGTGAGCGGGCCTCCGTAATTGCAGACCATAGCTTGGGTGAGTAGAACTGTTGTTCGCTCTTGTTATTCTTTTCTATATTCCGATATTCTGTAAAACGAGCATATAATGGCGATGTTTCATTTTGGCGTATTTGTTGTGAACACGCTACCAGTAACGAAAACGTGAATAGTAAATAAAAAATCGCTTTGTGCATCATTTGAGTAAGCTCTGATCAATTTGCTGTTTGTGACTTTTGAGCAACCGCGCTGCTTGGCATAATAGTCCGGAACAACTCAGTATCAATTTTTCGACATCAATGAAACTCGTAAAGGATATTGTGCCGATCTTTTCAAATCCAAAACTCGTTGTATAGTTCAGCTTCTTATTCCCACCAAAAAAAGTGATACTTGCATATTTAAAACCAATTCCAAATTTCTGCACATCCTCAAGTGCAACCATCAAATAAAACCAAAAAGGTTAAAGTCGGATGAATTAAAGCAACCAACCCTCAAGACAATATCTATCGATGTAAAGGCAAAATATACTGATCCTGGTCATCCATCAATTTATCTATATTAAACATAGAGTTAAATAGGCTTTGCTGCTATACCGTAGCGTGTTGAGGTCGGTCAGCGCATTGCTTGGTATTTATGCATAAAATGATATACACTTTATATAATGTATATCTTTGAGGTCATGTGTATGCAAGTTTCTAAGTGGGGTAATTCATTGGCTGTCCGGTTGCCTGCGTCTGTCGTTGAAGCGCTAAATCTGAAGGAAGGTGAAGAAATCGAACTGCATGCAGTGGGTATGCGAGCGTTTGAGGTCTCCAAAAAGCCCGAACTCAACGAACTGCTGGTGCGTTTGCGACTGTTGCGTGGACGTCTTCCTGCCGATTTTCACTTTGATCGGCTTGAGGCGAATGATCGGGATACGCAACGGTGAGCCTATGTTTTATTGATAGCAACGTTATCCTCTATTTGCTTTCCAGCGATCATGCCAAGGCGGATCGCGCCGAAATGATATTGAGTGCACGCGGTGTTATCAGTGTCCAGGTATTGAATGAAATCGTCTCGGTATGTTTACGAAAACTGAAAATGTCATGGGATGAAATCGAGCAATTGTTGGCTGCGGTTCGGGCAGCAACTGAGGTAGTGTCCATTACGGTCGAAATGCACGATAAAGCCAGAGATATTGCCAAGCGTTACCAATATTCGTTTTATGACGCCTTGATTTGTGCTGCTGCCCTACTCACTGGGGCATCGACTTTATTAACCGAAGATATGCACGCTGGGATGAATATTGAAGGATTGACTATCACGAATCCGTTTCGTTAATGCCAACGAGATATTTCATTTCAAGTGAATAAATGTTGCTTGGGGTGATAACCCCAACGTTTGTTCACAAACATTCGCCGTTAGCCCGCCATATTCATACACGATAAAATTAGCTGTTTAATCGACTCTTGTTGTTGGGGTTCGTAAACTCACCCCAACCTACAAAACTACAAAACTACAAAACTACAAAACTACAAAATCTGGATATCACTGTCGGAATCTTTTATTCTCACCGAATCAATTCAAGCAAGGTACAGCAATGCGTGATTTTACCCTCGGCTTTATGACCCTTTGGCGGGCGCTGCCGCTGTTGAACAAACCCGGCGTGAAGCGTTACGTCATTATCCCCTTGCTAATCAATATCGTGTTATTCGTTGCGTTATTCTGGATCAGCGGCAATTACTTCAGTGAACTGGTGGATTCTCTGACGGCCTGGTTGCCGAACTGGTTGTCGTGGTTGAGTTCGTTGCTGTGGATTGTGTTTGCGCTATTGGCGGTGCTGTTGTTGTTCTTTGGCTTTAGTTTTGTGATCAATCTGGTGGGCTCACCGTTCAATGGGTTGCTCGCGGCGAAACTCGAACAGCATTTAACCGGCACAGCACCACCGGGCAGTGAACGACCATTGTGGCATGAGACAGGAATGATCTTGTGGAGCGAAATGAAGAAATGGATCTATTTTGCGATGTGGGCCATGTTGATTCTTATTTTGTCGTTAGTCATTTCACCGTTGGCGCCACTGTTATGGTTTTTCTTCAGTGCGTGGGCGATGAGTCTGGAATATCTCGATTACCCATTGGGCAATCACGGCCTGGTATTCAGTGATATTCGCCAACACGTTGCGACGCGACGTCTGTTGTATCTGGGCTTCGGCAGCGCCGTGACCGTGGCGCTGCTGATTCCGATATTTAATTTGTTAGTGATGCCCTTGGCGGTGGCCGGGGCGACTTTGTTGCAAGTTGAACAATCATCTCGAAACAACCAGCTACTCAGTTAACTCCTTCACTCTGCTCTCTCCCGAGGTAGAGAAAAAAAACGATGCGCAGGTATCAGCGTCTGTCGTCGTCACGTCCAAATGATTTCTTATTTTCCTGTTGTTCCTTACGCTCAATTTTTCGTTCATCCTTCTGGTGTTTCTTTTCGGCTTTGCGCGCGGCTTTTTTCTGCTGTTTCTCCAGCTTGCGTTCCTGCTGTTGCTCATGATGCGGTGCAGGCGCCCCTAATCCCGGACTGGTACGTGTGCCTTGTATCTCGCGCTGCTCATGCCGTTCTTCGTGACGCGGCACTATTTGTGGCGGCGGTGCGGTGATGCGTCGCGTTGAATCATCCAGACGGTGAATCTCACGTCGTTCTTCATGCGACTCTTCACGGCGCTGTTCACTACGCGGTTGTTGCGGATATTTGTTGATCGGCTGTTCACCTAACCGACGCGGTTCGTTACGCTGCTGCGGATATTTATTCGCGGGTTGCTCACCCAAGCGGTAAATATCATCATGCCGCTCCTTAATGATCAGACGTTGCGACGACGAGGAACGCTGTTGCTGATTTTGCCGAAGCGGCGCACTCGCTTCTACCCGATTAATCCGCGGCCGATAGATATTGATACGATCCGCATCGTGACGCGATTCACGCCAGCGATGATGATCATCATACTCATTGATATGCATGACTCTCACTGGTTGGCGTGTCACTTCTTCAATACGTCGTACGGGTATACAGTGATTCACGATCCGGTGATCTTCAACACGGAACCGGGTGATATTGTTGGTGACGCGCAATATCCGCGTATTGCGCGACGGCACAAACGCATAGCGATAAATCTGCGGCGTGACGAAATAGCGCTCGCGCACAAATATCCACGACGTCGCGGCAACGCCATAAAATTCATCATGATTAATATATTGGATACCATAATCATCGTCCCAACCGGCTTCGGGTGGCAGTGCCGCCCAACCGATATAATCACCACCACTGCGCCAGGCCACCCAACCCGGACCCCAGACCTGCCCAGGCACCCAGAACCAGCCATAGCGATTATCGAAAGCCCAACGGCCGTAGTGAAATGGTGCCCAACCCCAGTCAAAATCCGATTGCCATGTCCAACCATGGGGATCGGTCATGACCCAATGCCCACGGGTGTAGGGACGCCAACCGGCAGGCATATTGTTTGGTATCCATACCGTTTGATAGCGCGGATGATCAACCCAGGCTCCATAGGGCGCCAGGTTATCGTAAAAAACCCCGAGCTCAATCGAGACATCAGCACGCGCAAATGAACTTCCCAATACTAAAGCCAGGATGATTAGCCATCGAGTGGCACGAATTGTTAATAGACGATTCATTTTTTTACCTCCTCCCTTCCTGAACAACCGGGATAACCGATATGACATCAGAGCTCGGACTAAGTTTAAATTAAGATGCTGGCAAGTTACACCAGGGAAGCTGAATAGAATCTGACGACGATTCAATTCGATGGGTTTGTGAGCCAACCCGCAAATCAATACGTCCGGTTGTGGCATATCGGGTACAAATTCATCGATAATCCGCCCGCGGTTTAAACCGTATAACCTAATCAGGATAATTAGAATGAAGACAAAGCAATTCTTGGCCGGACTGGCACTCGCCTGTGCAGGCAGCAGTGCGATGGCACAAAATGGTGACTATATGAATGGTCAGCTCGCTATCGCCAATATTGATGGACTCAGCGATGGGCTGTCAGTCGTCGCCACTTATGGTCGACCCATGCCGACGGTACACAAATATTTCGCGTTGGAAGGTGAAGTTTCGGCGTCTGTTTCCGATCCGGATACAAACCATCCTGTATTTGGCAATATCAGTGTGTCTTATTACAGCATTGCCGGATATGGTGTATTGACGTACCCACTGGATAATAAAATCAGTCTGCGCGGCCGCGCCGGATTGCTGTATTCCCACGTCAAGGTTAATTCTTCGGGTTATGTCTGGCGAGTTGATGATGGTCTGGATTTGTCGCTGGGGATTGGTGTCACTATTGCACTACAGCCAAAATTAAATATGATTATCGAATATACCGACATCAATTCGGATATCACGCATATGTCGGCCGGTGTGCAATATAAATTCTAAAAACACGATTGACTCTGATTTATGGGTCCGGCGATCCCGGACCCATTATTGTTAAAGCAGAAATTGCCGCAATCGATTTATCCCTGCCTGCAGTTGATCCATCGACGTTGTATAGGCAAATCGCACATATGTATTGGCCTGATTTACACCAAAATCAATACCCGGCGTGATCGCCACACCGGCCTTTTCCAGTAATGTTTCACAGAATGCCATGCTATCGGAAGAAAAGCGTTCACAGGAAGCATAAATATAGAATGCGCCTTGCGGTGCAACTGCAATCTCAAAACCCAGTTCGCGCAATGCCGGTAATAAAAAATCCCGTCGGCGCGCAAATTCCTCGCGACGCTGTTCCAGAATCGCCAGTGTTTGCGGTTCAAACGCAGCCAGTGCGGCATGTTGTGATGGTGTGGGTGCAGCCAGATAAATATTCTGGGCGATACGATCGATTTGTTCAGTAACACCTTCCGGCACCACTAACCAGCCCAGGCGCCAACCGGTCATTCCAAAATATTTCGAGAAACTGTTGATGACATAGGCCTGATCGGTGAGATTCAAAATCGAAACAGGTGATTCCCTGTAGGTCAGGCCATGATAAATTTCATCCACCAACAATTTGCCATCTTGCCGGACAACATAGTCGTTAATTTCACGCAATTGCGCAGTGGCGATAATCGTCCCGGTGGGATTGGAGGGTGATGCGAGCAACACCGCACGAGTTTGTTCTGTCCAATATTGCTGTAACAGCTTCGCTGTGAGTTGATAACCGTTGCTTGCCGTAACTGGCACGGAACAGGCGCGTGCGCCAAGAAATTCGGCCATATTGCGGTTACAGGGATACCCGGGATCGCTAACGATGATCTCTTCATCGACGTTCAGCACTGCCGCCAACGCCATCAGTAACGCACCGGAGGCTCCCGGTGTAATAATGATACGTTGTGGTGAAACGGTAACGGCATAACGTTGCCGATAAAACTCTGCAATGCGTTCACGCAATGCCAGCATGCCGGTGGCGGCGGTGTAATACATTTTACCGGTGGCAATGGCTGCCTGTGCGGCGGCGATGATCGGTGCGGGTGTGGGAAAGTCCGGTTCACCGATTTCCATGTGGACGATGTCTCGTCCACCGGCTTCCAGTTCCCTGGCACGCGCCAGCAGGCGCATGACATGAAAAGGTGTAATCGTCGCAAGGCGTGGCTTGGATGATGTCATCAAGATCCACTATGACGCTGATGAAGTTCCTGTAATAGTGCCACATCCACATACGTATGACGACCAACATCACCTTGCATCACCTGAAAAGGTTGCGTCGGTTCGCCAAAATGATCCAGCACTAATGTCGCCGTAGCGAAATTGTGGTTCACGGTATAGTCGTTCATAGTGATAATCGTTGGCAGTTTGGCGCCCTGGCTGGCTAGCAACCCGTTTTCAGAATCTTCAAATGCCAGACAAGCCGTTGCAGCTAATCGCATTTTCTCTAATGCATAAAGATAAATATCCGCCGCCGGTTTTTTTGCGGGCACAATATCGCCTGCCGCAATGACCTCAAACCAGCGCTCGCCATCTGCACCCAAGGTACTGCGTAGCAATGCAGTGACATTATTGGGTGTGGTCGTGGTGGCAATACTTAAGCGCAAGTTGGCGTTGAGCGCTTCTTCTAATATGCGCTTCACCCCGGGTCGCAACGGTATGCCGCCTTCTTCCAGCATACGTGTGTAAATGCTGGTTTTGGATTTATGTAAGTTGGCAACAAATCCGGCAAAATCAGCTGGTCGCCGGAATTCCGGACGATAGTGATCCAGATAATGACGAATCCGTTCTTTGCCACCCGTGACACTCAGCAGTTCGCCATACAATGACACCGTCCAATCCCAATCCAGGCCCGCCTGCAGAAAAGCCTGATTGAAGGCAATCCGGTGGCCATCACGCTCCGTGTCCGCCAAAGTCCCATCCACATCGAATAACAACGCCTCTAACCGCATGATTCCCGCTCCAAAATTTAAGTCGCGTAGATTAGCCTAACTGCAGCACTACCACACCTTGCCGATTGGGCTAGATTTTTCCCAGATTTTCATTAAGATAAGCCCCCCTTAGACACTCGCTCGTGTGGCAGGCCTGGAACAAGACGATTGCACCTGTCACCTGTTTTTGCTATAGAAGCGCGTCGTATTTCATTTTGTATGGTTGGAGAACCGAATGTCAGCTAAGAAAAAAGCCCCAGCGAAGAAGTCCGCCACAGCCAAACCCAAGGCCGCTGCCAAATCAGCTAAACCAAGTAAACCAGCCAAAGCGGCCAAGCCCGCAGCAAAGAAAGCGCCTGTCGCTAAAAAGGCCGCTGCGACGACAACAGCTAGCGCTGCCAGGAAAAAACCCGCCCCAGCCAAAAAAGCTGCGGTTAAAGCCATCGCTGTGCCAAGACCTAAACCGACAGGCGATTTATTATCTGAATTTAAAAATTTCACGCCCTACGCAATTAAAAAAGGCGAGGAATACATGAACGATGACCAGAGCGAACACTTTCGCCAGATATTGGAAGGCTGGAAGGTGGAATTGATGCAGGAAGTCGATCGCACCGTACATCACATGCAAGATGAAGCCGCCAATTTTCCCGACCCGAATGATCGCGCCACCCAGGAATCAGAGTTTGCGATGGAACTGCGTGCCCGTGATCGGGAACGCAAATTAATCAAGAAAATCGATGAATCGCTCGAAACCATCGATTCGGGTGACTATGGCTATTGCAAGCAATGTGGCGTGGATATTGGTTTACGCCGTTTGGAAGCTCGCCCCACCGCTACATTGTGTATTGATTGCAAAAGCCTGGATGAAATTCGCGAAAAACAACGCGGCTAATTGCCGCTTGGCAGGCTCGGGAAAAGTTATTTAATCCCTGGCAAGGCGCAGCCCAGAGCACGTTCGTCTTCACGCCGATCCGTCTGGACTTTTAATTGATTACTGGCCGCAAATTCCATTACAAAACGATAGGCTTCTGGATTCGCGGTTTCCAAACAACGCGCCACAATCAGGCATTTCTCGCCATTGACGATGCAGGGTTTGACGCTCACCGAATAACGTAGGCGTCGATCTTCGTCAAAACTGGCAAGGCTGGACGATATTCTTTCGATCCAGTCAGTAGGCCGCAGCTTCTTGCCATCCTCACGTATGCCTGAGATCACAAAATAATCTTCTGCAGAAGCCATGGTTTTATCCCAATACCTAATAATGAAATAATGCGTTACTGTGCTGCATTAAACTTCGGCATTTATGGGCACTTCTTTAATCATGCTCGCCGCCCAACCAGGGAATCGCCATGCTATCCATCATTGACGCCATGATCGATCGAAAAGCCATTCGCGCCTTTAAAAATGATCCGGTGCCACCCCCCACGATTGAAGCAATTTTAGATGCCGCCCGCTGGGCCCCCTCGGGGGTAAATAGCCAGCCATGGCAGGTATGCGTTGTCACTGGTGCCATTAAAGATCAGCTAACACAACGCCTGATAGACGCCCGTGAACGCACATTACCCAGCAATCCAGACTATCAGTACTATCCACTACACTGGGTAGAACCTTATCGAGGGCGTCGGATTGAGACCGGCAAAGCGCTTTATGAGGCATTAGGAATTGAAAAATCCGATAAAACCCGACAAAAACAAGCCTGGGCCGATAACTATCGGTTTTTTGGCGCGCCTGTTGGACTGTTCTTTCTATTGGATGTTGGTATGGAAAAAGGCTCCTGGCTCGATATGGGGATGTTCATTCAAAATGTCATGCTGGCAGCTCGGCAGCATGGCTTGGAGACCTGTCCCCAGGCATCGTTGGCAGAATATCCGGATATCGTGCGTGAAATCCTGGGTTTACCCAATTCGCTTGATTTAGTCTGTGGCATGGCCCTGGGTTATGCGGATATGGCACATCCGGTGAATAACTATCGCCTTAAACGGGTTGCCGTCAAAGATTTTACCCGCTGGTATGACTAAGCTGCGCTACCGGGGACGATTTGCCCCCTCTCCGACCGGTAATTTGCACATTGGCTCCCTAATCGCCGCTGTTGCCAGCTATTTGACCGCAAAATCACAGCAAGGTGAGTGGTGGGTACGGATCGAAGATATCGATCCGCCTCGCGAAGTGACCGGCGCCACAGTGAGCATCTTGAAGACCCTCGAGGCCCATGGTCTGGAATGGGATCAATTAAGCTTTCAGCATGAGCGGCTGGATATATATCAGAATGCCATGGATACTCTCCGTGCCAACAAGCTCATCTATCCCTGTTCGTGTAGCCGCAAAAGCTTATCAGACAGCTACGGCAACCAACCGGTATATCCGGGCATTTGTCGGAATCGGTCTGAAGCCGGCCCAGACCCGGTGGCCTGGCGAATTCATTGTCCGGACCAAATGATGACTCTGGAAGACGGCATACAGGGCAGTGTGCCATTTCGACTGGCTGAAGAGATAGGCGATTTTATCGTGAAACGAGCCGATGGCTTATATTCCTATCAGTTGGCAGTGGCGGTTGATGATGCTGAGCAAGGTATGACTGAGGTGGTGCGCGGCGCAGATTTGCTGGATTCGACTCCCCGTCAGATAGTCATTCAGCAAGCACTCAATTTAGCTACGCCACGCTATCAACATTTGCCGGTAATAGTAAACCCACTTGGACAAAAACTCAGCAAACAATCCCAGGCAGCACCGCTTGATAATACCCGGCCAGTGGCTTCACTATGGACCACCTTGAATATATTGGGTCAAACACCCCCAGCAGAACTACAACAGGACACACTGGTCAACATCTGGGACTGGGCCAAAAATAATTGGGATTCTGATCAAATACCACGATGCAGCCACATTACCCTTGATGAAACCCGGGATCTGGCCGATAAATCCTCCAATGACCAGTCCCAAGCAGATTGAACGATGGCGATGACAGAAGAAAAAACTAAAACTCAGCGCGGCGATAATATTGAAAATCTCGATCAATATATGTTGCACGGTAAAAGCGAGATCATGCAACGCTTTAAGCAATTGGCTAAAGGCAAATCCATGGTTACGGCTCATTATGAGAATGGCTCAACCATGAATACCCTGGTTATTGATGTTATCCGCGACATGGATCTGGTGGTATTGGATTACGGCGTTGATGAAAAACAGATGCAACAGTTATTGCAGTCCGGTCGCGTTATTTTTAAATCGCAATTCGAAGGCGTGACCGTACAATTTTCCACTAACTCACTGACCAAAGCGAAATTCCAGAATGAAGCGGTCATTGCCATACCGATCCCAGCCAGCATGCTCTGGTTGCAACGCCGGCAAGCCTATCGTGTCAAAGTTCCGCGTGGCATGCCGAGTAGTTGTGAAATCCCGCTTAAGGATGGCCGCAGCATCCGGTTAGGTGTATTTGATATCAGTGTCGGTGGTATTTCTCTCAGCGACGATACATCACAAATAGAAGTCGAAAATGGTCAGGTTCTGGAAAATTGCACGTTGGATTTGCCTGGACACGGTAAATTCGTTGTTCATCTGGACATTCGTGCGCACTTTCCCGTAAACAAACATAAGCCTGCTGCCGGGCAACGTCTGGGATGTTCTTTCAGGAATATCGGTATGACAGATGGAGCAATTATTCAGCGCTATATTCATTCGATCGAAACTCTGCGTAAACGCACCGAAGATTAATCCTGGGCTCCTGCCAATTCTATAAACCACAATCTTGTGGTAAATTTTCGCTGTAATACTTGAGCCAGACACCATGGTGCTGCACAATCATTATCTGACCACTCAGAGTAGCCAGAGTGGCCCTATCCCAAAGAAGGAGGACAACATGTCTGAAGTCAAAATCTACGATGTCCCGGCCAATATTCAAGCCACCACACATATAACCGCACAACAGTATCAAGACATGTATCAACGTTCGACCAGGGATAGTGATGGTTTTTGGGCTGAACAAGCCGAGAAGTTTGTTACCTGGTATAAAAAATGGGACACGGTCAGTGACTGGAGCTTTGCTGCCAGCGATCTTCATATCAAATGGTATGAAGGTGGCAAACTCAATGTCAGTTACAATTGTATTGATCGTCATCTCGCCACCAAAGCCGACAAGGTGGCCATTATCTGGGAAGGCGATGATCCCAAGGATGACAAAAAGATTACCTACAAAGAATTACACGTGCAGGTGTGCAAATTTGCCAATGTATTAATCAGCCGCGGTGTTAAAAAAGGTGATCGGGTTTGTATTTATATGCCGATGATCCCCGAAGCGGGTTATGCGATGCTGGCTTGCACTCGCATCGGCGCTGTACATTCGGTAGTATTCGGCGGTTTTTCGCCTGAGTCATTAAAAGATCGTATTCTCGATTCGGACTGTCGTGTGGTGATCACCGCCGATGAAGGCGTGCGTGGTGGCAAGAAAGTGCCCCTCAAGGCCAATACCGATCAGGCATTACAAAAATGTCCTAACGTGCACACCGTCATTACGATTCAACATACCAGCGGCGCGATAAACTGGCACAAAGATCGCGACGTGTGGTATCACGAGGCGATGGCCAACGCGAAGGCACAATGCGAGCCAGTACAGATGGATGCCGAGGATCCGATGTTTATCTTGTATACCTCGGGATCAACCGGCAAACCTAAAGGTGTGCTACATACGACCGGCGGTTATCTGGTCTATGCTGCCATGACGACTAAATACACATTCGATTTAAATGATAATGATATTTACTGGTGTACCGCCGATGTCGGTTGGGTCACCGGCCACAGTTATTTGTTATATGGCCCATTAGCCAATGGTTTTGCCACGCTGTTCTTTGAAGGTGTCCCCAACTATCCGGATGCCTCACGTTTCTGGCAAGTCGTCGACAAACATAAAGTCAGTGTGTTCTATACCGCACCGACTGCAATTCGCGCCTTGATGCGTGATGGTGAAGCGCCAGTAAAGAAAACCTCACGCAAGTCATTACGTATTCTTGGGACGGTTGGTGAACCCATCAATCCGGAAGCGTGGGAGTGGTATCACAAAGTCATTGGCGAAGGGCGTTGCCCAATCGTTGATACCTGGTGGCAAACCGAAACCGGTGGACACATGCTCACCCCGCTCCCTGGTGCCACCAAACTGAAACCTGGTTCAGCCACGCTGCCATTTTTTGGCATTGTTCCTGGAATTATTGATACCACGACTAACAAATTAATCCCGGGTAATGGTGAAGCCAGTGGGGCATTGGTCATTACCCGTTCCTGGCCTGGTCAGATGCGCTCTGTCTATGGTGATCACCAGCGTTTTGTGGATACCTATTTCAAACAATATCCAGGTAATTATTTTAGTGGTGACGGCGCCAAACGCGATAAAGATGGCTACTACTGGATCACCGGGCGCATGGATGATGTACTGAATGTCTCTGGTCATCGCATTGGCACGGCCGAAGTGGAAAGCGCACTGGTATTGCATCATGCTGTAGCAGAAGCTGCCGTCGTCGGTTTTCCGCATGACATCAAGGGCCAGGGAATTTATGCCTATGTGACTTTAGTGAAAGGCGTGGACTCCTCCGACAAACTCAAATCGGAACTTGTCGATATGATCAGAAAGGAAATCGGTCCCTTTGCCAAACCGGATGTGATTCAATTTGCTCCTGGCTTACCCAAAACCCGTTCTGGAAAAATCATGCGCCGAATCTTGCGCAAGATTGCTGAAAATGACCTCGGTAATTTAGGTGACACCAGTACGCTTGCCGATCCTGCTGTTGTACAAGATCTCATCGACAATCGCGCGAATAAGTAACAGAGTTGTTATTTTAAAAAGCTCAGGATTATTCCTGAGCTTTATTTTTCATCAAATGTAACTTAACTCACACAGATTTAATCATTTTATTTAGAGCACTTTTTATCCATCGTATTTTTTTATTTCAAATAAATATATTTTTTTAGAAATAATTTCAAGATGGATATGTGTAATAAAAGCACACAATCTAGTTAAACTTTATTCAAATGGATAATATTTGATTGGTCGTTATCAACATAATTTAGCGCAATAACGTTTTATAATTCAATTTATTATCGATGCAATGTACGTTAACGCACAAAACTTCATTTACCTCTGAATTGAAAATCACGCATTCTTTTAGTGTGAATATTTCACAATCTCTTCACATTGATTTAATCTTTCTTTAAGTCTAGATTTGCGCGCAAGATCACAGTTTTATCAAGAATTGTAGTGAGCCATTTTTCATCTTGATTGGCTCAAGATGTCTACATCACCCGAATAAAAACAATGTGATCGTAAATTATTTGAATTTTGGACACACAAAAACAAAGGGGCACTACCATGACTTTTTTTCGCGCACATCACACCGACATTTCTTCTCGATACCGGCGACTTATTCATTTAAGCATGAGCCTGGTTGTTTCCAGCTTGCTATTGGCGTCTACAGCATTGCAAGCACAACCACTCGCTGGCGGAACACTGGATCCGTTATCTATTCCAAAGTTTGTTACACCACTTTTAATTCCACCAGTAATGAAATACACCAACGCCAATAACAACTACATCATTTCCGAGCGGCAATTCAAACAGCAGATACTCCCGGGCGGGATATGGAATTCTCTCAATGGCCGCAACGACACATTTCCTGCTACGACAATTTGGAGTTATGGACCGGATGTTGATGGGATGCCTGATTCGACAAAATACGGTGGTGGCATGGGTATCGCACCTGCTCCCAATTCCCAATTCAACTATCCGTCATATACCATCGAAAACACAGTTAATACAACCGCAACCATTACCTGGATGAATGATTTGCTGGTCGATCCGATTGCCTGTGCGAAAAGCAAAAGGAGATCCAAAGATCCTGCGTGTAATTATTTGAGTCATTTGTTGCCAGTTGATCGTTCTTTACACTGGGCAAACCCGGAGCAACTTCCCTGCACGAATCCGGCCAAAACCAAAGACTGTCGCCCTGCTAATAACGCACTACTCGCCGAGCCATATGGCGGCCCCGTACCCATGATTCCACATGTGCACGGTGCACACGTTGGCCCAGAAAGTGATGGATACCCGGAATCGTGGTGGTTACCGGACGCAAACAATATACCCGCTGCTTATGCAACGACAGGATCCTTGGTCAATCAATACGGTGTGGTAACGAACGCCAAAAACGGCCAGGCAAAATTCACTTATCCCAATACGCAACCTTCCACTACATTGTGGTATCACGATCATACCCTCGGCATGACCCGCAGTAATGTTTACGCAGGTCCCGCTGGATTTTGGTTGATTCGCGATCCCAAAACGGGCGAAACAGGCTTGAAATCTGGCATTCTGCCAGGCCCCGCTCCCAAGCTCGGTGATACATTTACCAAAACCAATTTCCCTGCTACCAGTAAAAGTTCAGGTAGAGAACAGTACCGGGAAATTCCAATTGTGATTCAGGATCGCTCATTTAATGCGGATGGCTCGTTATTTTATCCTGCCAATCGAGCGTTCTTTGAAGGCCTGGGTGATGGCCAGGATTCAGGTCCCTTAGCAAACAGTAATAACGGGCTGAAAATAAATACGCTGGGAACAGGTCCCTCGGATATTTCACCGATCTGGAATCCAGAAGCATTCTTCAATGTCATGGTGGTAAATGGGGTTGCATGGCCGACGCATACAGTTGCGCAAGCCATGTATCGTTTCCGTTTATTGAATGGTTGTAACTCGCGCTTCCTGAATTTGTCGATGTTTGTCGTAGACCCTGTGACAAACCAGATCACAAATCAGGAAATCCCCATTTACCAAATTGGTGCAGAGCAAAGTCTGTTGCCAAGTGTGGTGAAAATTGAAACTGGTTTCCGAACAATACTTACTGGCAACGGTAAAATCCCTGCACCTACACCCGCCGCCGCTCCGGAAACTGCCTTGTTGATGGGATTGGCTGAACGTGCCGATGTGTTGGTGGATTTTTCCGGTCTTCCGAATGGCACGCGCGTGCGAATGATCAATACCGCACCGGATGCGCCTTTTGGTGGATTCCCGGATGCAGCAGCGGATCCGGACACGACGGGCCAGGTTATGGAGTTTGTTGTCAATGTCGCGATTAATGGCACCGGTAAAACTGATCCAGGCAGTAAATATTCCGCCACTGCACCTGAAAAATTGGTGCTGAGTTTGCCGGACGCAAAAGATCCTGCGAATGGACCAGTACTTGCCAGCGCACGTGATCTGGCATTGATGGAAGAAGAATCATCGCAAATCTGTGTTGCCATATCACCCACCGGAGAAATTGTGCAAGATACAGCCGCGATACCGGATCCGATGAATCCTGGATCTTGTGTTGATACCACGGGTGCATTAGCTAATGCCGTACCAATGGCACCAAAAGCCGCTGTACTGGGAGTGAATGGTGCCGCAGGTGGCAGCGTAACGCTCTGGGCTGATCCATTGGCGACTAATCCTGCCGTTGGCACAACTGAAACCTGGGAATTATGGAATACCACTGAAGATGCACATCCTATACACGTGCATCTGGTGAAATTCAAAGTGGTTGAACGTGAAGCCTTTGATCCTGCCACCATGGCACTAAGCGGTGCCGTCAATAGTCCGGAAGCCACTGAGACTGGATGGAAAGATACCGTCATCGCGTATCCAGGAGAAGTGACTCGTATTAATGCGACATTCGATATTGCCGGTTTATATGTATGGCACTGCCACATTGTTGAGCATGAAGACAATGAAATGATGGTGCCTTACTGTGTTGGCGACAAGGCAACCGCACCGGGTTGCAATGCCGTTCAATAATATTGCTTGCCATTCAGGTTAATCAGAATAGTTGGGCTGCCCTCGGGCAGCCCTTTTCTGAATAAATTATGTGAAAAAAATTGCAATCAATTTCAACTAAATAATCTCGAACAACAAAGAGAGTACCTCATGAAAATGATTATATTAACCAGCCTGACTGTATTGATAGTTGCCACCAGCCAGGTTCTTGCCGATGCACCTACACAATTGAAGAACGAAACGGCGAAAATCAATTACAGCCTTGGCTATCAGATAGGCAATGATTTAAAGCAGCAAAATATTAAAGTGGACTCAGCTGCTGTTGTCAAAGGCATTGAAGATGCCATCGCTGGAGGAAAACCATTATTGGATCCTCAGATTATGCATACCACTCTGGTGGATCTAAAACGCAAGGTGGTTACTGAACAACAATCCAGACATCGCGACACTGATCTGGTTAACATTGCCTCTGATAAAAATTATCTTGACGAAGCGCTCAAAAAACCTGACATGCATACCACCAAAAGTGGCCTGGTATATCACATCATAGAAGCAGGTAAGGGCCTGACGCCAAATCCAACCGATAAAGTAACTGTAAATTACCGTGGCACTCTCACCAATGGTAACGAGTTCGACAGTTCCTATAAACGCGGTGAACCCACCAGTTTTCCACTCAATGGCGTCATCAGAGGTTGGACCGAAGGTCTGCAGTTGATCAAGGAAGGCGGCAAGATTCAACTCATAATCCCGTCGGAACTTGCCTACGGCGATCGTGGACCGTTAGCCCATCGTACCTTGGTCTTTGATGTCGAGTTGATTTCTGTGGGCGAAAAGAAAAGCACTCCTGCCAGTAAATAGGCGGTCATGGTGTTCATCGTGAGAATCTTATGTATTCTGCCATTGCTAGGCACAATGGTGTATGGGTATAGCGCTACGAATACTTTTGATTCAGCACAAATTGAAATTGGCCGTCAAATTTACGAACTCGGCATACTTCCAAATAGGCAACCATTGCGTGGCAGTCGCATTGATGGCTTGACGTTGGAAGGATCTGCTGCTGCCTGTATCACCTGTCACCGCCGCAGTGGCATGGGTTCAGTCGAAGGCTCGCTGGATAAAACGGTATTTATCCCTCCAGTGATGGGCAAGTTGTTATTTAACCCTGCACGTTTTTCCGGATCATTTCTTGACCCGAGCCACCACTACATCCCCAACGAATCCTGGGAGCGTGCGCTGACTCGTCCAGCCTATACGGCAGAGAGCCTAAACCGTGCCTTGCATGATGGCATTGATTCTGCAGGTAAAGCATTGGTTGCACCGATGCTGCGCTATACACTTGATAATACTGCCATGGCAGGACTCACCGCTTATTTGCAACAACTCTCTGCCACATCAGCCCCCGGGATTACGACAACTACGATCCACCTCGCAACTATCATTACGGATGAAGTAACAACAGAAGAAACTGACGCAGTACTTGGTGTGATTCAAGCATGGAGCACCTCATCACGTACTGCAGGTAAATCCTGGCAGTTACATGTGTGGAAACTCTCAGGCAATACCGACAACTGGTCAAACCAACTCATTGAGTACAACAATAAACAACCCGTATTTGCAGTGCTCTCTGGCATCGGCGCTGCAAGCTGGATACCTGTGCATCATTTCTGTGAGGTTCAGCAGATTCCATGCATCCTGCCTTCGCTGGAAATTGCCCCTGAAGAAAAATCGAACTATTACTCTGTTTATTTTTCTCCTGGCGTTACACTTGAAGCACGTCTGTTAGCCCGGCATTTGCAAACCAGAACAGCAAATGATGGCACACTTGTACAGATCTATTCCGACTCTACTGGAAAACAGGCTGCCGAAGAACTACGTAAATCTCAGCCCAACGTAACGAATCCGCGTGATGACCGCCGTTTCCGCATCACTGCGCCAGCATTAGCGTTACGGAATATCGATGACAGGGCCCAACTGATGTTATGGTTACGTCCTGCAGAAATACAACAACTTGTCGAGGTATGGCCAGAACCTCCGGTTAACGCAATATTTATTTCCGCACTACTGTCCCCACCAGGATCGAGCATATTGCCTCCGGCATGGAAGATAAAACTTGCGTATATCTCTCTATTTGACGATTTAAGTGTACAAGGTCAGATTGCAAAAATTCGACTCGAACAATGGCTGGATTGGCACAATTTACCGCACGACACTAATTTACGCCAACAAGCGGATGCCTATACCGCATGTTATCTGTTTAACGAGGCATTAGCGGAGATTCGTTCCCAGGAAGTGCGCCGACCGTCAATCCCGTTGAACCGTGAACATTTACTGGAAACACTGGAAACCCTGGTATCCAAATATGATGACGGCACCACATTGATCAACCCGGATAGTCATATTGCATACTATGGACGTATGAGCCTGGGGCCTTCGCAACGCATGGCTGTACGTGGTGGCGCGTTATTTCGCTATGCGACTGCAGAATCCGATAAACTTGTCGCAGCCAGTCAGCGAATCTTGCCTTAACAAGTAATCCGGTGATTTATTTTTCCGGACCGGGCCGAGATGATTCGGTTTCCTTATCCATATTGAGTCCGATTAGCTCGATCTCATAAATCAAATCCCGTCGACGTAATAGATTGTTGCCTGAGTTTGCAAAACCCAGTGCTGGCGGGATAACAACACGCCATTTATCCCCAACTTGCATTTGTAGTAGCGCTTCCTTTAATCCGGGTACGGCTACTTCATCCAGGACCAAATGTACCGGCTTACCATCTTTATATGTTCCGTCAAACACAACGCCATTGGTTAGCGTGCCTTCATAATTAACTGTAACGGTATCCGTTGCTTTAACCTTGTCACCTTTACCTTTTTGCAAAATTTCATACTGCACACCACTAGGCAGCACCACCACACCGTCGCGTTTGGCATTGAGTTTGGCATAGTCATCCATATGGCGACCAGTCCTGGCCGGTTGTTTTCTGATCTGAGTATTCACTGAGTTGAGTTTGTCATTCACAAGTGATGACTGCTTTAACTCATTGAGTACTGTATGCATCTGTTCTTTTGTCAGTTGCGGTTGTGCGCCCTGCCGCGCGTCGATAATGCCCTGCAATACAGTTTCCAGCGCAACTTCTGTGTTGCGGTGCTTGAGTTCAGCCAGATACTCGCCGAACTCATACCCCAGGCTATACCCGATTTGTTGTTGAGTTGTTTTAGGCTGTAGATTGTCCACTTGTCTGGCTGACTCTGCATAAGTGAACGAACCTATACTCAGTAAAATCAATCCTACACCCATACCATACTGATTATTCAGCGACATATGACGGGATAAAGCCGATATTTGGTCAAACATAACGTCCCTATGCTGTTATTTTGTTATGATTTTCACAGTGTAAATCACAGAGGTCATACAAACCAGAGAGTAACTGAAAAATTACAATTGGGCGAAGCTACACCGTATACATGATGCTACTACAAGAATCTAACGATATTGGTGATTACTGGCGAAGTTCTTTCAGGCGCCGTTCGATTTTATTCTGCCAGCCTGTGCCAGTAGTGATTTCATAGAGTTTTTTTAGAATATCGCGCTCACCTGGTCGCAGCAGTTGTGTCACCAGGAAATTACCATAATCAAGCTTGCCGCGTTCGGTGATCTGTAAGCGGTATGAGCCGGCATACAAAATATCACCCGCCTCGACCGTTAACACCTTCTGATACATTTGCCGCACACTGCGTGCCATGTTGTATTGATTTTTTTCCGAACGAAACCCCGCAATAATATATTTACCAGGTTTGAGATTTTCCACCATAAAAACGCCATTATCGAAGACGAGCACCCGGGGTGGCTTGTTGAATGGTGGCACATAGATTTGGCCATACTCGAAAATATCCACTTGCTCGATCACATCATTATCGGCTTCAACGTAACCATATATCATCGTGGCATTCGTGGTTTTAATTTCATCCGGTGGTGCTATTTTGCTCGTGCCGGTACAACCACTCAAAGCCAGTATGACTAATATATAGACACTTGGGCGTATACAATTCGACACTTGCATCAGCATGATCCTGAATTTACGTCACCAGCCTGGTGACAGTCCATGTACTATGCAAATTACGTGCAAAAAAATAGGGCCCGTTAGGGGCCCTAGTTATACTGCTATCTTATTGTTTTTATTAATTTTCTGCGAGTGCTTTCATACTCAGACGGATACGGCCCTGTTTGTCGATCTCCAGAACTTTGACGCGTACGCTGTCGCCTTCACTGAGCTTGTCACTGACATTTTCTACGCGCTCATGTGAAATCTGCGAGACATGTACCAGGCCATCGCGGCCCGGCAAAATGGTCACAAATGCACCAAAATCCATCAATTTAGAGACCTTACCTTCATATACTGCACCAACTTCCACATCAGCGGTAAGTTGTTCAATTTGCCGACGGGCTTCATCCGCTGCAGCCACATCGCTGGAGGCGATCTTGACTGTGCCATCGTTGTCGATATTAATCGCGCAACCGGTTTCTTCAGTTATGGCACGAATGGTCGCACCACCCTTACCAATCACATCACGAATCTTGTCTGGATGGATTTTTAATGTCACGTAACGCGGTGCAAATTTGGACATGGTTTCACGCGGTGCACTGAGCACAGCATTCATCTTTTCCAGAATGTGCAAACGTCCTGCCTTGGCCTGTTCCAGGGCGACTTTCATGATCTCTTTGGTAATACCGTCGATCTTGATATCCATTTGTAATGCAGAAATACCATCTTTACTACCGGCAACTTTGAAATCCATATCGCCTAAATGATCTTCATCACCCAGGATGTCAGTGATAACTGCAAATTTATCCGCTTCCTTGATCAAGCCCATGGCAATACCTGCAACCGGCGCTTTCAAAACAACGCCTGCATCCATCAATGACAAACTGCTACCGCAAACGCTCGCCATTGAGCTGGAGCCATTCGACTCGGTAATTTCAGATACGACGCGAACACTGTACGGGAAAGAACTTTCTTCCGGCATGACCGCAACCACACCACGCTTCGCCAGTCGGCCATGACCGATTTCACGACGCTTGGGTGAACCAACCTGACCCATTTCACCAACACAATACGGCGGGAAGTTGTATTGCAACATGAAAGGTTCTTTATAGACCCCTTCCAGCGCATCGACAATCTGCGCATCGCGTTCAGTGCCTAATGTCGTGACGACCAAGGCTTGAGTCTCACCACGGGTAAATAATGCTGAACCATGGGTACGGGGCAGTACACCGACACGAATGGTAATCGGCCGTACGGTTTTATTGTCACGTCCATCGATACGTGGTGCACCTTCAATAATTCGGCCACGTACGATTTGGCTCTTCACTTCCTCAATAATGTTCAGAATTGTACGTTCATTACTGCCATCAGCCGCACATAACTTCGCTAATGTCGCCTTGGTAGTTTCATCAATTCGCGCATAACGAGCTTGCTTTTCACCAATACCATACGCTTCGGTCAAACCTTTGCTGCATTCAGCAATGACAGATTTTTTGAAAGCTTCATCATGTTTGGCTGCCACCCAATTTAATGGCGTGACACCAACCTGCTTGACCAAATCTTTGATCGCATTGATGACAACTTGCATTTGCTCGTGACCAAATACCACGGCGCCCAGCATCACTTCTTCAGAAAGCAATTTGGCTTCGGATTCCACCATCAAGACGGCTTTCTCCGTACCCGCCACAACCAGATCCAGTGCGGATTCATCCAGTTCGGTGGCCGAGGGATTTAAAATATATTGTCCATCTTTGTAACCAACACGCGCTGCGCCGATCGGTCCATTGAATGGTGCGCCCGACAAGGCCATTGCCGCTGAGGCGCCAATCATGGCAGGAATATCCGGATTGATTTGCGGATCCATCGACAGCACGGTAGCAACGACTTGAATTTCGTTGGTAAATCCATCCGGGAACAAGGGACGTAACGGACGATCGATCAAACGGCTCGTCAGTGTTTCATTTTCCGTAGGACGACCTTCACGGCGAAAATAGCCACCCGGAATCCGGCCAGCTGCGTAGGTCTTTTCCAGATAGTTAACGGTGAGTGGGAAAAAATCACGGACTTCATCTGGTTCTTTTTCAACAACAGCGGTGACCAGCACCACGGTTTCGTCCATACTGACCATCACCGCAGCAGTAGCCTGGCGGGCAATTTCCCCGGTTTCAATGCGAATGGTATGTCGGCCGTACTTGAATTCTTTCGTTACGGGTGCTGTCATCTGTTCCTCTATTGCGTGTGAATCGCGTTTTTACTTACGCAGACCAAGACGATTAATGATATCGCGGTAACGCTCGATATCTTCTTGCTTGAGATAATCGAGCAATTTGCGGCGTTGACTGACCATGGTCAGCAAGCCTTGACGTGAATGATGGTCCTTAACGTGATTCTTAAAGTGCTCAGACAGTTCATTAATATTGGCAGACAACAGGGCAATCTGGACTTCCGGTGAACCGGTATCCTTGGGATCACGCTGGTAATCTTTCATTACCTGGGCCTTTTGTGCGGCGCTCAGCGACATTCTAAACTCCTGTATTCAAAATAAAATTAGGTAGGAAAAAAGAGGCCGTATTTTACCTGCGTGGGCCACTCAGATACAAGGACTATCACCTGTCATGAATGGGTATCAACCAGTCTTTTAGGAGCAACCCGGCCGTCATCCATAATCTCGCCGACCCCTAAAAACTGACTATTTTGCCCGAACAGCCGCACCCACCCTGCGGTTGGGGCTTTGGCCACCTGCACTGGTTGCCCCTGGCGGACATAAAAGGTGGAATTTTCCGTCAATTGCAGGGCAGGCCACTGCGAAAGCGCTGCTTCCATCGGTAAAAGCAGGGCATCCAGGGCCGGAAAATCCTGCTCAGCTGCCAGCACAGCAATTGAATCAAGCGTGACCGCATTACCCAGTGAAAATGGCCCAACCTGTGTTCGGCGTAAGCCACCCAAGTAGGCCCCACAGCCAATCACACGACCAATGTCCTCAGCCAAGGTTCGGACATAGGTACCCTTAGAGCAACGCAGGCTAAAATGAAATTCTGTCGGCTGCATTGAAAGCAAGGTTAATTCATGAATGGTAATCTCACGCGACTTGCGCTCGATTTCAATGCCTTGATGCGCCAACTTATATAAGGGTTGCCCCTGTACTTTAATCGCGGAGTGCATCGGCGGAATCTGCTCTATCGTACCGATAAATTGTCGCAATACCTGCTGTAATTGTACCTCGGTCAAAGGAGGGACTGGATGTTCCTCAATCACATCCCCTTCAGCATCAGCGGTCGTGGTACGTTTACCCAGGCGGCAAATTCCTTCGTAACTTTTATCCGCATCCAGCAAATAGGCCGAAAATTTTGTCGCTTCACCCAGGCACAGCGGTAATAAGCCACTGGCAAGCGGATCCAGACTGCCAGTATGTCCAATTTTATTTGCCTGAAAATGACGCTTCACTTGCTGCAAAGCACCATTGGAAGTCATGTTCAACGGTTTATCGAGTAACAAAATCCCATTTACCCGCCGGCCTTTATTTTTTCTCTGTGCCATCTTCGTCCTCTTGCGCAGGTTCCGGCGAATTTTTAGTCATAGCGGTATGGATTAATGCCGACAGGTGTGCACCACGGGCAATGGATTCATCATAGTGAAAATGCAAATGCGGGATGGTACGCAAACGTAAACGCTGCCCGAGTTCATGACGAAGAAATCCAGCGGCCTGTTGCAGAATTTCCATAGTCTGTTTCGGCGAATCATCTTTCGTAAACACCGTCACATAGACTTTGGCATTGGAAAAATCGCGACTAACTTCCACGCTGGAAACGGTGACCATTCCCAGACGCGGATCCTTGATCTGAAACTGGATAAGCTGAGCCAGCTCACGCTGGATCTGCTCAGCCACACGGCGGGTGCGATCAAAATCTTTTGGCATGGCAGGACTTAGGTTCTGGTTAACAGTCGCCGATCTGACTAAATAAATTTAAGCTCAGATACTGCGTACGATTTGAATACGTTCGAATACTTCGATCTGATCACCCGGCTGGACATCATTGTAATTCTTTACGCCGATACCACATTCCAACCCTTGCTTGACCTCGCTCGCGTCATCCTTGAAACGACGCAGTGATTCGAGCTCGCCTTGATACACCACGACATTTTCACGTAATACACGAATTGGACTACTGCGTTTGACGACGCCCTGCGTGACCATGCAGCCGGCAACATTGCCAAACTTCGGCGAACGGAATACGTCACGAACTTCAGCAATACCGATAATCTGTTCTTTAAACATCGGTGCAAGCATGCCGCTCATCGCCTGTTTGACGTGATCCAGCAATTCATAAATGATGCTGTAATAACGCAGATCCAGACCGTCATCTTCAATAATGCGTTTGGCACTGGCATCAGCACGCACATTAAAACCAACAATGATGGCACTTGATGCCACCGCAAGGTTCGCATCAGATTCAGTAATACCACCTACACCGCTGGAGACGATTTTGACTTTAACTTCGTCAGTGGATAATTTCATCAATGCGTCACTGATAGCCTCGACCGATCCCTGTACATCCCCTTTGAGCAGGATATTGAGAGTACGAACTTCGCCTTCTTCCATCTGCGAAAACATGTTTTCCAGCTTGGCCGCATGTTGACGCGCAATTTTGATATCGCGGAATTTACCATGACGAAACGAAGCGACTTCACGCGCCTTACGTTCATCACTCACTACCGTCGCTTCATCGCCAGCATTAGGAACGCTCGACAGTCCCAGTACTTCTACGGGAATGGAAGGACCGGCCCGTTCAACCTGCTTACCGGTTTCATCGAGCAAGGCGCGAACACGACCATATTCGAGGCCAGCCAAAAGAATATCGCCTTTCTGCAAGGTGCCACGTTGCACCAGCACCGTTGCAACAGGACCACGTCCTTTGTCCAGACGCGACTCAATAATTACACCGCGTGCAGGCCCGTCTGCCACTGCGGTAAGCTCAAGCACTTCTGCCTGTAACAATATCGCTTCTAGTAATTTATCGACACCCTCACCCGTGCGCGCAGATACATGCACAAACATGGTATCGCCACCCCAATCGTCAGGGATGACATTTTCCTGCGTTAATGCAGTTCGAACCTTATCCAGATCTGCATCAGGTTTATCGATCTTGTTAATGGCGACAATGAGCGGAACGTTACCCGCCTTGGCATGCGCAATGGCTTCACGCGTTTGCGGCATAACGCCGTCATCCGCTGCCACAACCAACACCACAATATCGGTGGCCTTGGCACCGCGGGCACGCATAGCGGTAAACGCTTCATGACCTGGTGTATCTAAAAACGTAATCATGCCGTTGTCAGTTTCAACATGATAAGCACCAATGTGCTGGGTAATTCCACCCGCTTCACCCGCTGCAACACGGGTACGGCGAATATAATCGAGCAACGAGGTTTTACCATGATCGACATGGCCCATGATGGTAACGACAGGCGGCCGAGGTACGGCATTCCCATCAGAAGGTTCTTCGATGATCGTATCTTCAATTGCATCTGCCTTGACGACTTTGAGCGTGTGGCCCATTTCTTCAATAACAAGTGCGGCAGTATCCTGATCCAGAATCTGGTTGATTGTCGCCATCGTACCCATACCCATGAGCACTTTAATAACTTCAGCGGCTTTAACTGACATCTTCTGTGCCAATTCGCCCACGCTGATGGTATCACCCACAGCGACTTCCCTGATTACAGGCGCAGTAGGCATCGTAAAGCCATGCCCTTCTGTCGAAGTCACCGAAACTTTCTTGGTTTTTGTTTTGCGCTTGCGACGTCCGGATTTATCAGCGCTGACATGCAGCTCTACGCGCGCTGCAGGTGCTTCCTCGCCCTGCAGAGTTGAATCAACTTCGGCAATAACTTCTTTATCGTCAAAATGTTCTTTCCGGCGAACCTTTTTACTTTTTTGTTTTTCTCCGGCTTCATCTTCAGTTGCTACAACACGTTGCTTGGAAAGCTCTTTTTCGGCAGCGCGTTTGACTTCAAGTAAGGCACGCTCTTTTTCCAGACGAGCATCTTCAACAGTACGTTGGTGCGCGACCTCATCAGCTTGCTTCTTGCTCTCCAGCTCTTCGATTTTTCGACGTGTCTCGCGTTCCTGCTCTTCCTGTACGGCTACTTGCTGAGCGCGTATGGCTTTGGCTTCTTCGATGCGTTTGGTTTCTTCTTCAACCACAACGCTGCGTTTGATATAAGTTTTTTTCTGTCGAACTTCAACCGTAACGGATTTGGTTTTTCCCTGCGAACTGCTAAGTTTAAGTTCACTGGAAGTTTTGCGTTTTAGCGTGATCTTCTTGGCTTCACCCGCTTCCGGAGCATCAGCACCACTTTGCTTGCGCCGCAAGTGACCGAGCAATTCCATCTTCTCATCGTCAGAGATTGTGGCATCCGGGTCTTTCACATGCACACCGGCTTCCTGCAATTGTTCCAGCAGGCGTTCTATCGAAATTCCGACAACTTCTGCAAACTGTCTAATGGTTACTTCGGCCATATAATCGCTATACCTTCACACCCTGTTAAGAATTAACCGATATTTTCTGCAGCAAACCACGGTTCGCGTGCTGTCATGATTAATTCAGCTGCCAATTCCGAGTTCATCCCTTCGATATCCAGTAGATCATCGACTGACTGTTCCGCCAGTTCTTCCATCGTAGTAATACCATTTTGAGCCAGCTTGTTAGCCAATTCACGGGTCATACCACGCATATTTACCAAATCATCTGCGGGAGTATTACCACCGGTTTCAGCATTGGTAATGGCACGAGCTAATAACACGTCCTTGGCACGGCCACGCAGTTCTTCAACAATACTTTCATCAAATTCCTCGATCGCTATCATCTCGGATTTTGGCACATAGGCCACTTCATCAATACTGGAATACCCTTCCTGAACGAGAATCTGAGCGACTTCTTCATCCACGCCCAAATTCTCCATAAACATTTTGGTAATTTTTTCGTTCTCGGCATCACTCTTGGCTTCGGCATCATTGACCGACATGACATTTAATTCCCAGCCGGATAATTCACTGGCAAGCCGTACATTCTGTCCACCGCGGCCAATCGCTTGCGATAACTGTTCTTCTTTTACAGCGATATCCATACTCATGGACTCTTCATCAACCACAATCGATTCAACTTCTGCCGGTGACATCGCATTAATAACAAATTGCGCCGGATTTTCATCCCACAGCACGATATCAATACGTTCGCCTGCCAATTCATTTGAAACCGCCTGCACACGCGAACCACGCATACCAACGCACGCACCAACCGGGTCGATACGCTTATCCATGCTCCGTACGGCGATCTTTGCGCGTGAACCGGGATCTCGGGCAGCCCCAAGAATTTCAATCAGACCTTCACCGATTTCCGGCACTTCAATTTTGAATAATTCCTTGAGAAAACGTGCATCAGTGCGGCTGACCAGCAACTGCGGGCCACGTGCTTCAGGACGAACATCCTTGAGCAAACCACGAACACGATCGCCATTACGTACTGACTCGCGTGGAATCATTTCTTCGCGTGGGATGATTGCATCGGTGTTATTTCCCAAATCAACATAGATATTGCCACGCTCCAGACGTTTAACCACACCCATAACCAGTTGACCAATGCGATCTTTATATTCATCAAAAACCTGGGCGCGTTCAGCTTCACGAACCTTTTGCACAATAACTTGTTTGGCGGTCTGGGCGGCAATGCGGCCGAATTCCACTGATTCGATTTGCTCTTCAATAAAATCACCCAGTTGCGCACCAGGATTGTCAATTTGTTCAGCGCTAATTGTAATTTGGCGCTCAGGATGCTCTACGCCGTCATCAGCAACTACTTCCCAGCGACGGAAGGTATCGTAATCACCATTGGTACGGTCAATGGCAACACGCACATCAACATCATTGTGATAACGTTTTTTGGTGGCCATCTCCAGCGCGGCTTCGATGGCGTGAAAAATAATGTCTTTTTCAACACCTTTTTCGTTCGATACCGCATCCACGACCAATAATATTTCTTTATTCATAGTAACCCTCGTTCATCCACAGACATTACGTTTGCGTAACGCGTGCTCCATGTCAATCCTAACCAAATTCAGGAACAATATTGGCTTTATCCACGTCGGTAAAAGCCAGCTTTAGCACAACACCATCATCGAGAGTCAATTCAATTTGTCCCTCAGTGACAGCGCTTATCGTACCTTTAAAATTACGTTGCCCGGCGCGTGCCTGGCGTAAGCGCAGTTTAATCAACTGTCCCACAAAACGAGCAAAGTGCTCCAGTTTAAATAACGGCCGATCCAGACCTGGCGACGAAACTTCCAGTGCATATTGTCCGCGGATTGGATCTTCCACATCCAATATAGCGCTTACCTGACGACTTACCTGTTCACAGTCATCAACGCTGATACCGGTTGGCTGGTCGATGAACACACGCAAGCGTGAATGTTGACCCTGGCCTAAATATTCTATCCCAACCAATTCATAACCCATGGCAGCCACTGTCGGCTCAATCAGGTCCATCAATTGCAGTTCTACTGGGCCCATTGCCATGCCTTTTCACCCCGTAAACAAAAAGTGGGCTCAAGGCCCACTTCTCTAAATCACTAAATTGCAAGGCATTATAGCACGGTAGATGAACAGACCAAAACGCAATCCACTGTGCACAAAATTGGTAGCGGGGGTAGGATTTGAACCTACGGCCTTCGGGTTATGAGCCCGACGAGCTACCAGGCTGCTCCACCCCGCATCAAAGACCGCGCATATTATCAAAAAATCAGGGATTTACAATCAATGATTTATAAACCGCGCATATTTCTTAAAAATAGCTAAATCCGGATATATTTTATCCGGATTGCTTTGGTTCAGATACATATATCTAAAATCATCGCTATGATTGACGTTAATCAAGAAGCTGAATATCACGGTGAACTGATTTTAGTTAGAATCTTTCGGCATGAGCGGTTGCATATTGCAATACATAGTACCAATTCCCTCTTGCCAGACAAGATATCTTATTGTTTTTATTATATTATTTCTTATGGTACAGGAATTGCTAATAGATTTTTAATCACATTATGACGAGAAGGAGTTACTCAATGATACAAACTAGACGTACCTTCCTGCGCGCTTCACTGGCAGCGGGTGCGGTCGCAATTGCGGCCGGTGCTGGGTTACTTAGCCCACGTAGCGTACTGGCAGCATGGCCTAAAAACGCATTTGAGGCCAAATCGCTGGATGAGGCCATGAAAACCGTCGCAGGCGCAAGCTCTGCTACCGCCAGCAAGGATATCGAAATTGAAGCCCCGGACATCGCGGAAAATGGCGCGGTCGTCTCGGTTACGGTAAAAACCAGCCTGCCCAATGTTGAACAAATTTCCGTATTTGTTCCAAAAAATAATAACCCGCTCACACTGAGTTACAACATGACTGCCAACGTCGACAGCTTTGTCACCAGCCGTATCAAGATGCGTGAAACATCCGATGTAATCGCTGTCGTCAAATCCGGCGGCAAATTATACAGCTCCAAGAAACCTGTCAAGGTTACCCTTGGCGGCTGCGGCGGTTAATCACTCGGACATAGATTGAGAGGAATTAAATATGGCAATGCCAACTAAACCAATGAAAATTCGTGCCTGGATTGAAGATGGCGCAACAAACGTCGCCACGATTAAAGCGATTATTTTTCACGACATGGAATCGGGTTTGCGCAAGGATAAGGCCTCAGGCCAAACTGTTCCTGCGCATTTTATAACTGAGTTAAATTGTGATCATAATGGCAAGACCGTCATGACCTGTATGTGGGGACCTGCTGTATCGAAAAACCCATTCTTGTCATTCCGGGTTAAAAATGCCAAAAAAGGCGACACGATTAAACTCAACTGGGTGGATAATCAAGGCAACAAGGAAGTCGGCGAATCAAAGATCGAATAGTAACAACCTGGTAGATAGTAAAAAATAGATAGTAAAAAAAACGGGCGCACCAAGCGCCCGTTTTTTATTAGAGTACTAACCTGAGTTTACGGCTTGACGTAAGCATACCCTCTGGTTTGTAATTCAGCGACTTGCGCAACACCTGATGGAACGATTTCAGCGTATTCGCTAATTTTCTTCGCGTCAATCTTTTTACCCTTAATGGTATTGGCACAAATCTGGAACTTCACACCACGGTTAGCTAAAGAAGCAATTTGATCGCGAAAATCCAGAGTCTTGCCTTCTTTGTCTTTTTCACCCATGGAACCATCAACTAACGCATAAGCACCTGAGCTATGCGTTACAACGATCATATCAATGTTCTCATCACCAACCGCATTCAAGTGATTCTTGGCATTGCGCAAAGCACCTGTTGCATCTTTGATCTCATTTATATGATAAACCACATGAATTTGATGATAGCCATTTTTGGCTTCTTTCTTGCTATCGATTGTCTTGTCTGCAGCAAAGGCTGTCGCCAGGCTCATGCTTAATGCAGCGGTCAATGCCAGAGATGTTATGGATAATTTCATGCTGAACTCCTCTTTATAATATGTTTAAAAATTATCAATTTAACGTAGGACAGTAATAACAGAGCAACAACCATACCACAATATTAACTGTTGAGTTTTAATAGTAATTTCAGCATGTTAGCGATAAAAGTTAATTTTGTGCTCCGAACATGCAGCGTAAGTGGTGCATAATGCACCTGTTCAGAAGCCAACAGTCTGTAAATTACACCATGTCGGGTTCAACAGCATCAGTGCGTCGCAATTTTCGCCATAGCGTGGTTTTATCGATGCCAAGGATTCGAGCGGCCTTGGTTTTTTTACCATTGGTGCATTTCAACACATGGTGAATATATTCCTGTTCGAGTTCGATCAATGATACGAATTCGGCGTCAGAAAAATGTACTGGCATACTTGAGGGATCAATAGAGAGATTGTCGTCCTGTTGGCCCCAGCTTAAATTTGGACCATCAGCAAGAATGACGCAACGCTCCACGGTATTACGTAATTCACGCACGTTACCTTTCCAGCTGGCATCACAGATATGCTGTAATGAAGCGGGATCAAAGCCTTTTACCTGGCGGTTATAGCGCTCTGCAAATTCCTGCACATAGTGATTGATCAGAGCGGGGATATCTGCACGACGTTCGTGTAAGGATGGTACACGAATTGTTACCACATTTAAGCGATGATAAAAATCATGCCGTAATTTCTCTGCCTCTACCATCGCTTGCATATCCTGATTACTGGCAGCAACCACACGAATATCGACAGGAATAGGCGCAGTACCCCCAACGCGCATGATGCGTTTGTCTTCAATGGCACGCATCAACTTAACCTGCATCGCATCAGAAATATTGCATATTTCATCCAGAAACAATGTCCCGCCATTAGCCTGTTCCATCAGGCCGTATTTGCGCTGCATTGCACCGGTAAACGCGCCTTTCTCATGGCCAAACAGCTCACTCTCCAATAAAGTATCACTCAATGATCCACAATCAATCGCGACGAATGCCTTATCGCATCGTGGACTAAAATCATGCAGGGCTCGTGCTACCAATTCTTTACCTGTGCCAGAATCCCCAGCGATAATGGCATTACAGGAAACTGCCGCCACTTTCTCAATCGTTGCATATAAAGAACGCATAACAGGCGTTTCCCCGATCATGCCAAACCGATTACCTTCTGGTAAGAGCCGACGCTTAAGCAAGGCATTTTCCTGCTTCAGATTTCTTACTTTTAAAACCCTGTCGATCAACAGTTTCAGTTCCGAAAAATCAAAAGGTTTTTTGATAAAATCATTGGCCCCGCGTTTCATCGCCTCTACGGCATTTTCTACAGATGAATAACCTGTCATAACGAGTACAGGCACATCCTGATCAATATTGCGTAATTCACTGAGCAATTCAAACCCACTCATGCCAGGCATACGCAAATCACTGACCACAACATCGGCACCGCTTTTCTTGAATTCCTCAAGACATGCTTGCGCATCCTGATATACCTTGCATTCATATTTTTGAATATCGCAGTTTCGTTTCATAATACGACACGTTACCGCATCATCATCAACAAACATAAGTCGAATTTTTTCAGGCGACATGCATTACCTCCTTCGCCAAATCAATTTCAGCAACCACAGATTCTTTGGCGCGTAATGGCAGAATTATCATTACCCGCAAGCCAGCCTCGGCGTTATTCTCAAGATAAATATTTCCACCGTGGCGGTTTACTATCCCGTAACTCACCGATAACCCCAAGCCCGTACCCTCGCCCTGATTTTTTGTAGTAAAAAACGGATCGAAAACTTTATTGATATTGGCTTTGTCGATTCCAACACCACTATCGATAATCTCTATCGAAATATGATCCATGTCTTTATGGGCAAGTATCTGAATTTCAGCATGTTCAGGCGAAGCCTGTACCGCATTAAGGATGACATTGACTAAAACTTGTTGTAATTGACTTGAGTCACCCGACATGGACAGGCCTTTTTCCATATCGATATGTGTATGTATATCAGCGGCTGCCAAACGATGCTGCAACAATTGCAATGTCTCCGCAATTAACGCAGCCATATCAAACTCGCAATATTCTGGCGGTTTTTCACGTGCAAAACTCAGAATACCTTGCACAATACCAGCGCAGCGCCTGCCTTCTTTTTGCAGTATTTGCGTATCCGCATACGCTTGCGGCGCCTTATCGCGAACTTCATCCTCAATTAATGCTGCCAGAGACATAATATTCATTAATGGATTATTGATTTCGTGTCCAATTCCAGCAGCCAACTGACCTACTGCAGCCAGACGTTCCGATTGACACGCCACGCGTACAGCCTTGTCCCGCTCCTGTTCGGTTTGCTGCAAACGTGAGGTCAGATAATTGAATGCCCTGCCAGCGACTCCGATTTCATCACCGCGCGATTCTGTATAAACACTGGCATAATTACCATCCGCATAACGTTTCATCGTGTCGGCTAATTCATATACCGGCTTGGTCATTCGCCATGCCACTAACACGGCACTAATAAGACTAGCCAACACCAAAATCCCTAATAGCCACCAGATGGATTGACGCATATTCTCAACTGGTTTGAGCACTGTTGCAGTATCAGCTTCAATCACTAATAGCCAGCCAACGCCGGGGCGCGTGACAAACGGTCGTAAAATACGATAAAAAAACATACGTCCATCCGTACTTCTTAAAGTACCGACGTCTTTACTGTTTTTAATCGATTGCCATTCCTGGGGTGAAATTTGCCTGGTGAAACGAAACTCTGATTTAAGTTGATCTGCAAAGCGTCGGCTGCTGTCCTTATGATAGAGATATATTCCGTCACGCGCAGCATCTTCATTCAATTCCACCAGATAAGCCTGACCAGGATAACCACCCAGCGATGCTTCAATCGTTGCATCAAGCCGCTTACCCCACATATTAACCACCAACACACCCTGCTCATGATCTACTTCATCACGAATGCGGGCGGTATAACGCACCATAGCCGGACAAAAATCCGCATCTTCTGTGGTTTGCCCTAATTCAAAATCCGACATAATCACATCGGATGGATGAGCTATCGCTTGCTTAAAAAAGGCTTTATTGGATTGATCAGAAACAAACATGCGTCGATATTCTTCATCGAATAGTTTGGGAGGGATCAATTTTCCCTCCTTGACCTTTACCAGGGTTTTACCCTGCCGATCCATGAAACGCAGAGCCTGAATATCAGGCACTGCCTTTTGATAATTCAGGAAAAATTGTTCGAGCGTTTCCGCACGTTGTTGATACTCGTGATTGCTGGCGCGCTTATCCACCGGTTTTTCAGTCACGCTGGCAAACTGGCGTATGGCCAAATCATGAATCAGGCCACGTGCGATTGACTGTTGATTGTCAATAATCAATCGCAACTCTTCTGCCATTTTGCCCAAACTGACATGGACTTCTTTTTCGGTTCGTTCGCGAATTTCGGTTTCAAGTCGATTCACCACACCGAATAGCAACACCAGCAGCGGCACGCAGCTTAACAGCGCAATGATGAGAAATAATTTATGACGTAATGGCATAGTCAGCTACCTGAATACGTTGCAGTTTGCAGTATTCCGGAAGTGACTTCAACAATTAATATACGGATTAAAGAAACTAACGCACTATTTCAGTTTATTAGTATATGCTTATTATTAATTTGGTTTCAAATTGCAGAGATTTTAAAGTTTACAGTGATGCACACAACAGAAATAATTAGCCGGGAACCACTTGCAAGCAGAGAGCAAGCAATAAATCCGGTTTAAAACCCAGTAATAAAATCGCTAAGCCGTTCAGGCTCATGGCAACCCGCATACCGGTATGACACTCAAGCGATTGACTGTCCTGCGCCGTATCGAAATACATCAGTTTGATGATGCGTAAATAGTAGAAGGCGCCAATAATGGAAAACACCACCGCAACAATAGCGAGCCAGGTCAGATTGACCGATACCAGTGCCATCAATACGTTTAATTTCGCCCAGAAGCCAATAAATGGGGGCACACCAGCCAGTGAGAACATCAACACCAACATGACAAAGGCAAACCAGCTACTGCGTTGATTCAGTCCCTTAAAGCTATCGATGTGTTCCGCTTCATAACCAAAACGGCTCAATAAAATAATCATGCCGAAGGCGCCCAATGCCATTACCGCATAAGTCAGCGTATAGAACATGGCGCTGGCAAAACCGGCAGCTGTACCGGACAACACACCCAGTATCAAAAAACCCACATGCGAGATGGTTGAGTACGCCAACATACGCTTGATATTGGTTTGCGATATTGCCACGATATTGCCGATGGCCATGGACGCCACGGCCAATACAATAAGAATGTCACGCCATTCGGCATAGAGTCCCATCAGCCCATAGACCAGCAAACGCATGAGCATTGCAAACGCTGCAATTTTAGGAGCAGTTCCGAGGAACAAGGTAACGGCGGTCGGTGAACCTTGATACACATCCGGTACCCACATATGAAATGGTACAGCGCCGAGTTTAAAAGCAACCCCGACCATGACAAATACCAGACCAAATATCAGTACCATGTCGGTTTTATGTTGCACAACGTTCTGATTGATCACAGTGAGATCCAATGAACCGGTCATGCCGTAGATCATTGACATACCATACAGCAACATGCCCGACGCAATGGCGCCGAGGATGAAATATTTAATGGCGGATTCAGAAGCCAGTATCGAATCGCGTTGCAATGCGACCATGGCATACAAACACAGCGACAGCAGCTCGAGACCAAGATAAATCGTTAGTAAATTATTGGCCGAGATGAGGATCATCATACCCAGGATGCCGAACAAAGCCAGTACATGAAATTCACCGAAACAGACATCACGGGATTTCAAGTAATCCTTGGAATAGAGAAACACCATAAACCCGATGCCCAAAACAAATAATTTCAGCAGATCACCTAATCCATCACGAATGAAAGTATGACTAAAGGCAAGTTGTGGCTTGTCTATGGCTGTAGCCAACACCATCAGAAATACGGCGACCAAGGTGATCTGTGCCAGGATATAGGTAGCGCCACGACTGCGTTCGGTGACAAACAAATCGGCAATCAATACCACGCAGGCCATCGACAAAAGGAGAATTTCCGGTAAGGCGAGAGATAACTGGTTCAAATCAAAATGCATATTAACCACCCGGAATCAGCTTGCTGTGAATAACGTGTTCAACCAAATTGCTAACGCTGGCATCCATGACATTCAACAACGGTGCCGGGTATAGTCCAAAGGCTAATACCATGATGGCCAGTAAACCAAGGAAAAAGAATTCACGTCGGTTAATGTCGGTCAGTTTGGCGACATTATCGTTTGCAACGGCACCAAAGATTACCCGCTTGACCATCCATAAGGTATAGCCTGCTCCGAGAATCAAAGTAGTCGCCGCCAGGAAGGCAAACCAGAAATTCGCTTTAAAGCTGCTGAGGATCACCATGAACTCGCCAACGAAACCGGAGGTACCGGGCAACCCGGCATTGGCCATGGCAAACAACACGGCAAATGCCGCAAAGCTCGGCATCGTATTCACGACACCACCGTAGTCCTTGATCATGCGGCTGTGCATGCGGTCATACATGACGCCAACACACAAGAACATCGCACCGGATATAAATCCGTGCGACACCATCTGTACAATCGCACCTTCAATACCCATCACCGCACCGGTATAGTTCCCCTGGTTTGCTGCAATCGACCAGATAATAAAAAATCCGAGCGTGACAAACCCCATGTGCGAGATCGATGAGTAGGCAATGAGTTTTTTCATATCCTGCTGTACCAGCGCGACGAAGCCGATATATACCACGGCAATCAACGACAGCAGAATCATCAGCCCGGCCAGAGTATGGCTGGCGTCCGGTGTGATTGGTAACGAGAAGCGCAAGAAACCGTACGCACCTAATTTCAACATGATGGCGGCCAGCACCACTGAACCACCGGTTGGTGCTTCCACGTGCGCATCCGGCAACCACGTATGGACCGGCCACATCGGGACTTTCACCGCAAATGCCAACAAGAAGGCGATAAAGATCCAGAGTTGCGCAGTCATCCCGATTTTGGCGGCATGCATCTGTAGAATATCAAAGCTGCCAATGTGGAAGGCGAGGTATAACAAGGCCACCAGCATGAACACCGAACCAAAGAAGGTATACAAGAAAAATTTGATCGTGGCATAAACGCGCCGTGCTCCACCCCACATGCCGATCACGATAAACATCGGTATCAGCATCGCTTCCCAGAAGACATAGAACAATGCCGCGTCGAGTGCGCAGAACACGCCGATCATCAGGCCTTCCATAAACAGGAAGGCGGCCATGTATTGTGCCGTTTTATATTGAATGACTTCCCAACCGGCGATCACTACGATCACGGTAATAAAGGCTGTTAACATAATTAAGGGTAAGGAAATGCCATCCACACCCAGATAATAAAATGCCTGCAACGATCCCAGTTTGAACCAGGCATGATGCTCGACAAACTGCATTTGTGCCGTACCAAGGGTGAACTTGTGGTACAGCAATACCGACAGGATCAATATCACCAGACTGATCACCAGCGCCAGCACTCGGGCTTCCGACGAATTCTTGTCGCCACCCGTCGCCAGCACCAGCATGCCACCCACGATCGGCAACCAGATTAATAAACTCAGCAGGTAATTATCCAGCATCACATTTACCTTGTTATGAGAACCGTAGTAACGACATCATTTTGCCCGACAAGCCCGGCACGAATATCACCAATAATGCGATCAGGCCCAGGATCATCGCAAAGGCATAATGGTAAAGATATCCGGTTTGAATATGGCGAATCACACGTGACATCACACCGACCGATTGCGCCGAACCATTTACCATCGCACCATCGATCAGCTGCACATCACCGACCTGCCACAGCAACTTGCCCAAGGCCCGTCCACCCGCAGCAAAGACAAATTGATAGAGTTGGTCGAACCAGTATTTTTGTACCAGGGAATTGTAAATGAGCGAGAACCTGGTTTCGAACCAGACAGGCACACGAGGATTAACCAGATAGCAATACCAGGCTGTCACCACACCACCTATCGCTAACCAGAATGGTAATGTGACCACAGCATGCAAAGCCATATCAACCCAGTTATGTTCATGCAGATCACCTAACACGTCATGATTTGGCAATACGAAAATGGCATCCCCAAAAAAATCACCGAAGACAATATCGCCAAAGAAGAACCAGGCAATAATTACCGACGGTATCGCCAGCGCGATCAACGGTAAAGTGACGACCCAGGGTGATTCATGCAAGTGTTCACGCGTGTGGTCATCCATGCGTTCCTTGCCGTGAAATACCAGGAAATACATGCGGAAGCTATATAACGCAGTAATGAACACGCCAACCAATAACATGATGTGCACGGTACTGGCTGCCGCCAGATGCGACTCCCCTACCGCTTCGATGATCGCATCCTTGGAATAGAAACCGGAAAAAAATGGTGTGCCAATTAAAGCCAGGCTACCAATCAATGAGGTGAGCCAGGTTATCGGCATATATTTACGTAGACCACCCATCTGCCGCATGTCCTGCTGATGATGCATCGCAATGATCACCGAACCGGCCCCTAGGAATAACAGCGCTTTGAAAAACGCATGGGTCATTAAATGGAAAATGCCGGCGGCATACGCCGACGCACCCAAGGCCACGGTCATGTAACCCAATTGCGATAAGGTCGAATACGCGACGACACGCTTGATATCGTGTTGCACCAAACCCAGAAAACCCATGAACAGCGCGGTGATCGCACCGATAATCATCACAAACATCAACGCCGTCTCGGATAATTCAAACAAGGGCGACATGCGCGCCACCATGAAGATACCCGCCGTCACCATCGTTGCCGCGTGGATCAATGCAGAGATCGGTGTCGGGCCTTCCATCGAATCGGGTAGCCACACATGTAACGGAAATTGTGCGGATTTACCCATGGCACCGATAAATAACAAAATACAGATGACCGTGATGACTGACCAGTTATGGCCACTGAAAATTTGAATGGTTTTATCGCTGACCATATCGACATGACCAAATACCGTCGCATAATCCAGTGAATTGAAATACAGTAATACAGCGGCTATTCCGAGGATAAATCCAAAATCTCCAACCCGATTGACCAAAAATGCCTTGAGGTTGGCAAAGATGGCGGATTCGCGGGTATACCAAAAACCAATCAACAGATACGAAACCAGACCGACCGCTTCCCAGCCGAAAAACAGCTGCATGAAATTATTCGCCATCACCAGCATCAGCATTGAGAAGGTGAATAACGAAATGTAACTGAAGAAACGTTGGTAACCCGGATCTTCGTGCATATAACCAATGGTATAGACATGCACCATCAGTGATACAAAGGTCACCACCACCAGCATCATTGCCGTGAGGTTGTCGACCAGAAAGCCCACTTCGAATTTGACACCTTCACTGACCAGCCAGGTATACACCGAACCGTTATAGGCGGCATGGCCTTCCAGCACATGATAGTTAAACACCAGCAGTGATAGCACACAGGCGATGGCTACGCCGAGAATCGTGACCGTATGCGCACCGGCACGGCCAATGGATTTACCGAACAGGCCGGCGACAATCGCACCAATCAACGGTGCCAGGACGATCCAGAGATACATGTTTGGCATAGTCGCAGTCATGTGCTCAACCCTTCATCTGGTTCAGGTCATCGACGTTAATGGTGCGCTTGTTACGGAACAACACCACCAATATCGCCAGGCCGATAGCGGCTTCGGCTGCTGCCACCGTCAAAATAAAAAACACGAATACTTGTCCGGCGGTATCACCCAAATAGCGGGAAAAGGCGATGAAATTCAGGTTCACGGCCAGGAGCATCAATTCAATGGCCATCAACAGGATGATCACATTTTTACGATTCAGAAATATCCCGGCAATACTGATACCAAACAAAATGGCAGCCAGAATCAAATAATCGGATAAGGCAATCATATTTTCACCTATTTCCTTTGCTCGGTAGGCACATCCACCAAACGGATGCGATCGTCACGTTTCACCGAAATTTGTTCATCCGGATTCTGGTATTTGGTATAAGGCCGACGCCGTAATGTCAGCGCGATCGCAGCGACGATCGCTACCAACAAGATCACGGCGGCAATTTCAAATGGATAGACGTACACGGTATACAGAATCAAACCCAGCTCGCGGGTGTTACTGTAATCCGCATCATGCCGCAGCGGTTCGGCAAACTTCGCCAGACCGAATTGTTCCGGGCCGACGATCATCACCAGTACCGTAATCATTAACAAGGCGATCAACACGCCGATCGGCAAATACCGCGCAAAACCCTCGCGCAAACGCGCAAGGTTGACATCCAGCATCATCACCACGAACAGGAACAACACCATAACCGCACCGACATACACCAGCACCAAAGCCACCGCGAGAAATTCCGCTTCCAGCAATAACCAGATTGCCGCACTGGCAAAGAATGTCAGCACCAGGAACAATGCCGCACGTACCGGATTGCGCACGGTAATTACCGCCGTTGCGCTCGCCAGCATAATCGCAGCAAAAAGATAAAAAAGAATTTTCTCCACACCCATAGCGTTTCTTCTTGGTTGCTTACTCGTTATCGATAACGTGCATCGTGACCGCGTGCGGCGGCAATCTCTGCTTCGTATTTATCCCCGACGGCCAGCAATTTGTCCTTGGTCATATACAAGTCACCGCGCTGCTCGCCATGATATTCATAAATATGTGTTTCGACGATCGAATCGACCGGGCAGGATTCTTCGCAGAAACCGCAAAAAATACATTTGGTCAGGTCGATGTCATAACGTGTAGTACGACGTGTACCATCGGCGCGCTGTTCGGATTCAATGGTTATCGCCAATGCCGGGCAAACCACTTCACAAAGCTTGCAGGCAATGCAACGCTCTTCGCCATTGGGGTAACGACGCAAGGCATGTAACCCACGAAAACGGGGCGAGATTGGCGCCTTCTCTTCCGGATATTGCAACGTCACTTTGCGTACAAATAAAAAATGCCGCAAGGTCACGCCCAGGCCCTGCCAGAGTTCAAACAGGAACAGGCTTTTAACGAATCGCGCTGCGTTGCTCATAGCTGTGCCCTTTTAACCTGGGTGATCCCACCAGGGTCCGACATGACCCAGGACCATGCCACCGACCACGATAATCCACACGATGGTGATCGGAATAAACACCTTCCAGCCCAGTCGCATGATTTGATCATAGCGATAACGCGGAAAGGTAGCGCGGAACCATAAATACAGGAATAGAAAAATACTGATCTTCGCCAACAACCAATGGAAGCCATCGTCCAGTATCCAACCGATATACGGCGTTGCCAGCGTGGCATCGGAAACCCAACCCTGCAAGGGGGATAACCAGCCACCGAGGAACATGACGGCTGCCAACACCGAAATCAAAATCATATTGGCGTATTCAGCCAGGAAGAACACGGCAAACGCCATACCGGAATATTCGACATGGAAACCGGCAACAATTTCCGATTCACCTTCGGCCACGTCAAAAGGCGCGCGGTTGGTTTCCGCCACCCCGGAAATAAAATAGATTACGAACAACGGTAGCAATGGCAACCAAAACCAATTAAACGGACCATGATTGCCTGCTTGCGCAATGATAATATCACCCAGGTTCATACTGCCAGCGGCGATCAATACACCAACCAGCGCAAAGCCCATGGCGATTTCATAGGACACGATTTGTGCCGAAGAGCGCAATGCACCTAGCAAGGCATATTTGGAATTGCTGGCCCAACCAGCAATGATCACACCATAGACACCAATCGACGTCACCGCCAGCACATACAGCAGCCCGGCATTGACATCCGCTAACACGGTAGTTGCATCTAACGGTACAACTGCCCATGCGGCCATCGCAGGTGCAAGAGATAGAATCGGCGCAATTAAAAATAAAATCTTATTCGATCCACTGGGGATAATGATCTCTTTGAACATCAGCTTGAACATATCGGCCCAGGGTTGCAGCAGGCCTTTCCAACCCACGCGTGTTGGTCCCATGCGCACCTGCATGGCACCAATGATCTTGCGTTCGGCCAGGGTCAGATACGCCACGCAGACAAACAAGGGGATCGTAATGGCCACGATATGCACGAGATAGCCCGACACCGGTTGCCAGCTTTGGTATTGATCCACGAGCCATTGCCACAATGCCATGCGCTATTCTCCCTGCAACTCAACTGCGCCGTAACTTTGTCCCAGGGCTTCACACCCCGGCACTGCTACGGGAATAAAGGCACAGTTATCCGGTACGGCTGCCTCTATATATATAGGTAAACTGACACTTTGGCCGTTCTGCTTTACGTTGACACGGGATTTACCTTGCAAGCCCAGGCGGGTGGCGGTTGCAGCATTAATCGCAACCATTGCGGTCACCGCATCGGCAGTGTGCTGCAATGGCGGCGCACGACGTGTCATCGCATCAACCGCATACATCGGAACATGCCCAATACGTACCAGATCTGGCCGCACTAATTCAGCGGGTGACTGTTGTATATCGCTGCGCGTATCCGCTGCCACATTTACCGTTAACGTATCGAGTTCGCCGCGAACTTCTTCGGAAGAAAGATAATTAAATCCAATTTGTTTAAAGAAATTACCTAATACACGTAATACCTTCCACCCTGGACGTGCCTCACCCATCGGTTTGACACTCGCGCTGAAACTCTGCCAGCGACCTTCAATATTCACGAAGGTGCCCGGTGTTTCGGTATACGGTGTAATCGGTAATAACACATCGGCATAAGATCGCATTGTATCCGTGATGTAACTCGATGCCGCAACCACAAAATCGGCTGCGCCAATTTGCTGCATAGCCTTAGCCGGATCCGCACAATCGAATTCAGGTTCAATTTGCCATAACAATAAGCCGCGTAGACCATCTTGCACCATTTGTGCAGCTGTTTTACCTGCGCCACTGATGGCCGTTGCGCCAGGGCCGCGATGCGGTATCGCACCGGCTAACCAGGCACCGGTCGCGTTGCCACCTTCGGGCAAATATCCCAATGTGGAATTCGATAAGGTAGCAATCACATTGGCCAGGGCACGAATCAATGCCAGATTGGGCTGTGTCATTACCTGGCTGCCGATGAATAAACTGGATGAAGTGGCTTCACGTAAATCGGTCGCGATTTGCTGATGGGCGGCGTCGACCTGGGCTTTTTCAATAAATCCTTGCAAGGCACTTGGCACGGTTTGTTTGGTTTGTTGCGCCAAGGCTTTGGCGATAGCCGCTAGCTCGGTCGGCATTACATAAGGATGGACAACCCGGTTTTGTGCCAGCCGCAGATTAAAATCGTAATCGATGCTGTTGACCGCACTGATTTTGGCACCGCGTTTGGCAGCCTTGCGCAAGCGATGCGCCAGCAGCGGTTGATCCTTGCGTGTATAGGAGCCAATCAACAATGCTGCCTGCAGATTTTCCACATCCGCAATGGCCTGCCCCAGATGCGGGTATGCCGGCGCAATTTCCTGATCGCTGAAATCCTGTTGGCGTAAGCGGTGATCAATATTATTACTACCCAGACCACGCAATAGTTTTTGAATCAGATACAGTTCTTCCAGTGTTGCCGTTGGAGAAACCAGTGCGCCGAGTTGTTCTGCACCGTTGGCGGTTTTGACGCGCTGCAACCCTTCCACGGCATAACTCAACGCGGTTTCCCAATCGACAGTACGCCAGGTCTCGCCCTGTTTAATCATCGGTTGTTGCAGACGATCCTCAGCATACAATGCGGTATAACTGAAGCGATCCCGATCCGCTAACCAGACTTCGTTGATGCTTTCATTTTCATACGGCAACACGCGCATCACGCGGTTGCGTCGAACCTCAACAGCCAGATTGGAGCCCACGCAATCATGCGGCGAAATAGCACTGATAGAATTATTCTCCCAGGGACGACCGCTATAGCGATATGGCTTGGAAGTCAGTGCACCCACCGGACACAGATCGATCACGTTACCGGAAAGTTCTGATCCGACCGCGTTTTCCATATAGGTTTCAATTTCCATGTGCTCGCCACGGCCCGATGCGCCCAGTTCCATGATGCCGGCAATCTCGCGGCCAAAACGCACACAACGGGTGCAATGAATACAACGTGTCATATCGGTTGCAATCAGCGCGCCGAGATTCTTTTCACGCACCACGCGTTTGTTTTCATGATAGCGCGATACATCCTTGCCAAAACCCATCGCCAGATCCTGCAACTCGCATTCGCCACCCTGATCACAAATCGGACAATCCAGCGGGTGATTGATCAACAGGAATTCCATGACACTCTTCTGGCCTTCGATTGCCTTGGAGGATTTGGTAAACACCTTCATACCTTCAGTAACCGGTGTGGCGCACGCCGGCACGGCTTTGGGTGCCTTCTCCACTTCGACCAGACACATGCGGCAATTGGCGGCAATCGACAATTTACGGTGATAGCAAAAACGCGGAATGACGATCCCGGCGTCATCTGCTGCCTCGATCACCATGGTGCCGGGTTTTACCTGCAGCGGCCGACCGTTGATCTCGATGTTTAACAAGTCACTCATGTGTCATTCTTATCTGTTGTTACACCATGCACTTGCGATGCGTGATGTGATATTCAAATTCATTACGGAAATGTTTAATAAAACTCATCACCGGCATCGCTGCCGCATCGCCTAACGCACAAATCGTGCGGCCGCCGATACGATTGGCGACATCATCCAGCAAAGCCAGATCTTCCACCCGGCCTTCACCGTGCTCCAGACGATGCATCATGCGCGCTAACCAGCCGGTGCCTTCACGACACGGCGTGCATTGCCCGCACGATTCTTCAAAATAAAAATGTGACAAGCGCGCCAAAGCTCGCACCATGCAGGTCGAATCATCCATCACAATCACCGAACCGGCACCGAGCATACTGCCCGCTTTTGCCAGTGAGTCGTAATCCATATTGGTCTGCATAATAACTTCCGCCGGTAATACCGGCACGGATGATCCACCGGGAATCACGGCTTTGAGTTTATGGCCCTTGCGCACCCCACCCGCCATCTCCAATAATTTTGCGAAGGGTGTACCCAGCGGCACTTCGAAATTACCGGGGTTATTCACATGACCGCTGACGCAAAAAATCTTGGTGCCGCCGTTATTGGGCTTGCCCATTTCCAGAAACCATTTGCCGCCTTGCTGCAAAATGACGGGGATCGATGCCAGACTTTCGGTGTTGTTGATCGTGGTGGGACGACCATACAAACCAAACCCGGCCGGAAATGGTGGTTTGAAACGTGGCTGACCTTTTTTACCTTCGAGGGATTCGAGTAACGCGGTTTCTTCACCGCAGATATAGGCGCCTGCACCCAGGTGCGAATACAAATCAAAATCCACACCGGCACCTTGAATATTCTTGCCGAGCAAACCGGCCTTATAGGCTTCCGTCAGTGCGGCATCGAAACGTTCATACGGCTCCCAGAATTCACCGCGGATATAGTTGTAACCGGCCGTGGCGCCGATGGTGTAACCGGCAATCGCCATGCCTTCGATCAATTGATGCGGGTTATAGCGCAGGATATCGCGATCCTTGCAGGTACCCGGTTCGCCTTCATCGGAATTACACACGATGTATTTTTGTCCCGCGGCATTGCGCGGCATAAAGCTCCATTTCAAACCGGTGGGAAAGCCGGCGCCGCCACGGCCGCGTAATCCGGAGGCTTTAATCTCTTCAATGATTTTTTCGGCGGGGGTTTTTTCCTGCAGAATCTTCTTCCACATGGAATAACCACCTACCCGCAGATAATTCTCCAGACTATAGGGCTGATCAAATTGCAAGGTGCGGAAGCAGACTTCGTTTGCCATAGATTTATTTCAACCCCGCCAGAATATCGTCGATCGCCGCCGGTGTGAGTTTTTCATAATATTGCCGACCAATCTGCATCACGGGCGCATTCACACAGGCACCCAGACATTCCACTTCTTTCAACGTGAACTTGCCATCGGCCGTGGTCTGACCCATTTTAATTCCGAGTTTCTTTTCCAGATGCGCCACCACCTGATCGGATGAACACAGCATGCAGGAAATATTGGTGCAAACACAGATTTTGTGTTTGCCAACGGCTGACATTTCATACATGGAATAAAAGGTCGCAACTTCGTACACGGCGATTGCTTCCATATCCAGATATTCAGCGACAGCCTCAATCAAGTCATTGGTGAGATAGCCGCCATTTTGATCCTGCACGATACGTAGTGCCGCCATCACCGCAGAACGTTTACGTTCGGCAGGATATTTGGCAACCCACTGATCGATGTCAGCACGTGATACGGCAGAAATCCGTGCAATCTTGGTTTGATCCTTGCTGCGCTGCGCGAATATCATCGATCGATTTCTCCAAACACGATATCCATGGTACCGATGATCGCCACCACGTCCGCCAGCATGTGTCCCTGCGACATTTCATGCATTGCGGCCAAATGTGCAAAACCGGGCGCACGAATTTTCAGTCGATAGGGTTTGTTGGCGCCATCGGAGACAAGATATACACCAAACTCACCCTTGGGATGTTCCACTGCCGCATATGCTTCGCCCGCAGGCAAGGTATAGCCTTCGGTAAATAATTTGAAATGGTGAATCAAGGCTTCCATATCGCCTTTCATTTCTTCACGCTTGGGCGGTGCCAGCTTGTGATCTTCCAGCATCACCGGACCGGGGTTCTTGCGCAACCATTCAATACATTGACGAATGATGCGGTTTGACTGGCGCATCTCTTCCATGCGCACCAGATAACGATCATAACAATCGCCATTCACGCCCACCGGAATATCAAATACCATCTTGTCGTAAACTTCATACGGCTGTTTCTTGCGTAAGTCCCAGGCAAAACCCGAACCACGCAACATCGGCCCGGTGAAACCCAACTGCAAAGCACGTTCGGGTGAAACTACACCGATACCCACGGTACGTTGTTTCCAGATGCGATTGTCGGTCAACAGTGTTTCGTATTCATCGATATAGCCGGGAAAACGGTCGGCAAAGTCTGCGATGTAATCCAGCAATGAACCGTTGCGATTTTCATTCATGCGTTTCATGCCCGCTGCACCACGATAACGGGTCGTGCCGTATTGCGGCATACGTTCGGGTAAATCGCGATACACCCCGCCCGGCCGATAATAACTGGCGTGCATACGTGCACCGGATACCGCTTCGTACATATCCATCAGATCTTCACGTTCGCGGAAACAGTACAGAAACATGGTCATCGCACCCACATCCAGTGCATGCGTGCCTAACCACATCAAATGATTCAGGATGCGGGTGATTTCATCAAACATCACACGGATATATTGCGCACGTTCCGGCGGTTCGATACCCAGCATCCGTTCCAGTGCCAATACATATCCATGTTCATTACACATCATGGACACGTAATCAAGACGATCCATGTAGGGAATACTTTGGTTATACGGTTTGCTTTCTGCCAGTTTTTCGGTGGCGCGATGTAATAAACCGACATGCGGATCGGCGCGTTGAATCACTTCGCCGTCCATTTCCAGCACCAGGCGTAATACGCCGTGCGCCGCTGGATGTTGCGGTCCGAAATTCAATGTGTAATTACGAATCTCGGGCATACTATTTTTCCTTTGGCATGTCCTTGGCGGGTTGATTCGCGATATAGCGATGATCATCACGAATCACGCGCGGTTGGTTGACACGCGCATCAATGCTCACGGGTTGATACACCACACGCGCCTGTTCCGGGTCATAGCGCATTTCGACCTGGCCAATCAAGGGGAAATCCTTGCGGAATGGATGACCGATAAAACCATAATCGGTCAGGATACGACGCAGATCCGGATGACCATCAAATAAAATCCCGAACAGATCGAACGCTTCACGTTCAAACCAGTTGGCCGAGGCCCACAAATTCGTTACGGAATCGACGACAGGTGGCTCACCATCGACAAATATTTTCAGACGCAGGCGATGATTATTCGTTATCGACAACAAATGATACACCACGGCAAATCGTGGGCCTTCCCAGGCGCCATTGCCGTAATCCGAATAATCCACGCCACATAAATCAATTAATTGTTCAAAAGCAAATTCGGCATCGTCGCGGAAACTCTCACCGATGGATTGTATGCAGCCCTTATCGATCGTTACGGTTAGCTCACCATTACTGACCACCGCATTGGAAATGCGATCACCGTAACGCTCACGAATTCGCTCAGCTAACCGGGTGTAATATTGCGACATGCCGTTTCCGTGTAATAGTTATGGTTATGCCCGCGCAATGGTATTGGTGCGACGGATTTTATTTTGTAATTGGATGATGCCGTAGATCAACGCTTCAGCTGTTGGCGGGCATCCCGGCACGTAAACATCAACTGGAATAATGCGATCACAACCGCGTACGACGGAATAGGAATAATGATAATAGCCACCGCCATTGGCGCAGGAACCCATCGAGATCACCCAACGTGGTTCAGGCATCTGGTCATACACCTTGCGTAAGGCCGGCGCCATCTTGTTTACCAGTGTACCGGCAACGATCATCACATCAGATTGACGCGGACTGGGACGAAATATCAATCCCATGCGATCCAAATCATAACGGGCTGCCGCGGCGTGCATCATTTCCACGGCACAGCAGGCCAGACCGAAGGTCATCGGCCACATCGAACCGGTGCGCGCCCAATTAATCAGACCATCCAGTGTGGTGGTGGCGTAACCTTTGCTGAGAATGCCTTCTATTCCCATTCCAGTGCTCCCTTCTTCCACTCATAGATAAAACCGACCACCAGTATCGCCAGGAAAATCAGCATGGCGACAAAGCCAAATACGCCAATTGCATCCAGCACAATCGCCCAGGGAAATAAAAAGGCAATTTCCAGATCAAATAAAATAAACAGGATGGCTACAAGATAGTAACGCACATCAAATTTCATGCGCGAATCTTCAAAGGCCTCGAAGCCACATTCATAAGGAGATGTTTTTTCAGCGTCAGGACGACGCGGACCCAGCACAAAGCCCAGGGCAATCATGGCCGCACCGATGACTAAACCGACGCTCATGAAGAGCAATACCGGCAGGTAGTTCTCTAACACAGCATGACCCTCCTACCCCTGTTTTATTTTTATGGCACCACCGCAGTGGCATCAGGTTTGGTTAACAATATGTTAAGAGCGCAAAGTGTCGGTGAGTCTAGGTCAGACCGCAGATGAGGTCAAGCTCACAATTTCCTGAAAACACCAGAAAATACAGTGGGTTAAATGGTTTTTAGGTGGTATAAAAATTTTCGGGGACAACATCGTCTCCCAAGGTGATTAATTTGACGGCGGTAGCTTGTTATTTGTGTCTTTATTCAGCGATTTATCCGGCAACTCACCCACGTTGGCAACCGTGCGATTCAAACGCACCCGTTTGACAATCCAGACAAGCGCAGCAAATAAAAGAATCCCTGCCAGAATGTACATGGCATAGCGGTGGTAGTCATCGAGATACTGTTTCAATGTTTCACCGAGATAATACCCGCCGTAACTAAACAATACTGCCCAGATACACGCGCCCATCAGATTCAAAACAAAAAAACGAATTCGTGGAATATGTGCTGCACCAATCGCAAACGGCGTGACATTGCGCAGACCATAATAGAAACGGAAAGTCAGAATGAGAAAGTATTGATGACGATGCAGAATCTGATAGACCCGCTGCGCACTTTGTTGCCATGTTTTGCGTTTGGCGATGAGCTTGGCCCCGCCATGTCGACCAATATAATAATAGAGCTGATCGCCACTAAAACTACCCACTAAAGCAGAAAGAACCACCAGATTTACATCGAGCAATCCTAAATGGGCAAAAAAACCCGCCACGATGACGACTGTTTCCCCTTCGACAAAGGTCCACAGAAAAATGGCCAAATACCCGTAATCAGTAACAAACTGCTCTATAGTCATGCGAATCGTATCGAGTGAGAAAATCCCCTGCCCCATTGTAGGTGAGCAGGCAATACGATGAAAAGCATAAGTTTACAATCGCGACTACGCTCGGAACAATGCAGAACTAAAGATTGAATCTAAATTGGTGCCGAAGGCGGGACTCGACCGTTTTGCCTGGAGCAAAACGGGACATGCGAAGCATGCCCGAAGGGTGAGCACCAGGGATGGTGCGAATCCACCCGCACGCAGCAATAACGTGTGGATAAAGCAATAAATGTTAATTTGGTGCCGAAGGCGGGACTCGAACCCGCACAGCATACGCCACTACCACCTCAAGATAGCGTGTCTACCAGTTCCACCACTTCGGCGATATTTCGTTTATCGATCAATTCACCGGCAGGTTGGCCGGTGGAGGTGTCGTTGGCTTGGGTTGCTCCACGGGCAGCGCCGGACTCGATGCCGCAGGTGGCGGTACTGTTTGCTGCTGCGTTGGCGTCATTACACTGCCAGGTTTCGTATCGTTTTTCGCCAGGTAAGCCAGACTCAGGCTGGTTATAAAAAACAACGTCGCCAGGATAGCCGTGGTGCGACTTAAAAATGACGAGGAACCTTGTGCGCCAAATACCGTGCTTGATGCGCCACTGCCAAATGCCGCCCCGGCATCGGCACCTTTACCCTGTTGTAATAGAATAAGGCCGACCATGCCAATGGCCAGTAATACGTGAATAACTAACAAAATATTATGTAACATGGATCAACCTTCAGCGATTCGCTGCCTTACAAATAGTTAAAAAATCTTCGGCTTTCAGGGAAGCTCCACCAATCAAGCCTCCATCGATATCCGGCATTGCCAGCAATTCTGCGGCGTTTTGTGCATTCATGCTACCACCATATTGAATCACGACTCCTTCCGCGACGGTTTTATCCTGCTTGGCAAGCATACTGCGGATATAGGCATGAACATCCTGCGCCTGCTGCGGACTGGCTGTTTTGCCAGTACCAATTGCCCAGACGGGTTCATACGCGATAACCCCTTTAGCCAGTGAAGCGACGCCATGTGCTTGAATAACAGCATTAATCTGCCGCGCAACCACTTGTTCGGTAATACCTTGTTCGCGCTCCTGGAGTGTCTCACCGACACACAATATCGGGGTCATGCCCGCGGCCCGAACCACACCATACTTGGTCGCTACAAGTGTATCGGTTTCGCCATAAAGGGTACGCCGTTCTGAGTGTCCCACGATCACGTACTGGCAGTGAAAATCAACCAGCATCGAGGTAGCGATTTCACCGGTAAACGCACCTTTAGCTTCTGTACTGACATTTTGCGCTCCCCAGGCAACGGAGGTTCCCTGTAAACGGGCAGCTACTTCGGGAATGTATATATATGGTACACACACGGCGACGCCGGCGGTCTTGACCGCGCCGATACCTGCCAAAATCCCGTCCAGCAAGGATTTATTACCGGCAACACTACCATTCATCTTCCAATTACCGGCAATCAAGGGTTTACGCATGTATTACATTCTCCGAGCGATGGACAAAAAAGAGCGCGAAAGCTTACCGTTATAAGTCCTAGAAATCAATGAGGAAATTCACCCCTTAGGGTGAGTGGCTAAGGAAATCAGGCACCTACTGCCGCTTTGACAGCATCCGCTATTTGCCCCGCCAGTTGCTGAACTTGCTGGGCATCTTGCCCTTCTACCATCACCCGTACGACCGGCTCAGTACCCGAAGGCCTCAACAGCACACGGCCGCTTTCGGCCAGGCGCGCTTCAACATCCCGGACCGCCGCTTGAACAAGGGTATTCGTCTGGATATCGATACGTTTGGCCATGCGGACATTCAATAAGGTTTGCGGATATTTAAACATCGCTGAGCGTAGTTCAAGCAGTGACTTGCCCGAATTTATCATGGCCGCAAGAACCTGTAGTGCAGAAATTATGCCGTCACCGGTCGTGGAACGATCCAGACAGATAATATGCCCGGAAGATTCGCCGCCAATGAGCCATTGATTGGTGTGCAACATTTCCATTACATAGCGATCCCCGACCTTGGCGCGTGCAAATGGAATCTGATTCGCTTTCAAGGCATGTTCCAAACCCAGGTTGCTCATCAGGGTGCCGACAACACCTCCGTGCAGGCGATCGGCACGAGCCCGTGCAGCAGCGATGATAAACAGCAATTCATCGCCGTCAACGAGTTCGCCAGTATGATCCACCATAATGACACGATCGCCATCACCATCCAGTGCAATCCCGAGATCCGCTTTATGTTCCTTTACTACTTGTTGCAACAGTGCGGGTTTGGTGGATCCGCAATTCAGGTTAATATTCAATCCATCCGGTGATGTACCGATCTCTATAACACTGGCGCCGAGCTCTTCAAAAACACAGGGTGCCACATGGTAAGTCGCTCCATTGGCGCAATCCAGCACAATACGTAATCCATTGAGCGACAGGCTGTAAGGCACCGCGCTTTTGCAAAATTCAATATAACGACCATCGGCATCACGTACCCGCGTAGCCTTGCCTAATTGCGCCGATGAATTCGTGTGCATTGGTTGTTCTAGCATCGCTTCAATTTGCATTTCCACATCATCTGCCAATTTAGCGCCTTCTGCCGAGAAAAATTTGATTCCATTATCATCAAATGGATTGTGAGAAGCGCTGATAACGATCCCGGCATTGCAATGCAAGGTGCGTGTTAAGTATGCGATGCCGGGCGTGGGCATGG